>JBDTHH010000472.1:0-4159 GCA_039937055.1 Ktedonobacteraceae bacterium
TGCACATCCAGGATGATCTTCGCTCCCAGCAGCCTGGCAAACAGGGCCGCGAATACCAGGAAATCTGGCATGTTGTGGACATGCACAACATCATACCTGTGCTTGAGATGCAGCCGGGTGATGGTTACAGCCGCCAGCACAAGGAACCGGCACCAGCTCATGATCATCACAGGCATGCCGCGACCGAACGTGCGGTTCATGGGCATGCGATACACATGCACGCCGTTACAGACCTCGTAGGGCTTTTCACCTGCCTGGCGCAGGCAAATGACATCCATGGCATACCCGCCATCGACCGCGGCCTCGGCAAGGCGGCGCACTCTGGGATCAAACGGATACCAGTCAAAAGCGATGGTGCCAATACGAATAGATGACATACTGTTCTTCCCTTCCCCTGTATGCTATGGTACTGAGACGGTGCGACTTGTGCGCACCCATTCGCTGGCGTGTTTTTTATTCTTCCTGAGCACAAAGTAGACCCACAGCTTCCAGAGCATGAAACCCGGCGCATACAGAAGCGCTTTATAAACCGAGCGAGACGGACGCAGCAGATACAGCGCTGTGCTAATGTAGCATGCCAACCCTGCGACAAGCGCGAGGGCCAGCAGCAGTGCTGGCAACGACCACACGGCTATGGCGGCCAGCAACGTCAGCACACAGAAGCTCAGCAGCAAGGAAAGGGGCGGCACAAGCAGTTCCATAAAAGCCTCTACACGCACAAAGTCGCGCTGGCGCAGGCCGCTGCTGAGCAGTCTCCAGGCCGTTTGCCAGGTTTTGCGTACAGGCTGCGCTGCTTCCCAGCGGATATCCTGCGTGCGCATCTGGGCAAACTTCGTTGGCATATGCGAGCGCACCACGGCCTCCGGCACATACTGCACGCGCTCACCATGCGCCACCAGGGCGAGATAGTACTCGTAATCCTCGCCCACCGAAAAGGCCTGCCAGGGATAGCGCTGCAAGATGGCGTGGCTCAGGCACATGCCGTTGCCGGTCAAAGCTACAGAGGCGCCCAGTCCGCTGCGACCAAGCGAGCGCACATGGTTGACCAGGCTGAGCGCGATCCAGCGCAAGGCCGCGCTGGGAGACGCGTCAGCATTTAAGACGGTGTTATGCGCCTGCATGGCCTGCGTCCCACGTCCCATCTCTATCGCCATGGCCTGCAAAAAAGCTGGATCTACGATAGAATCGGCGTCTATTACGACGTAGGCATCGTACAGCAGCCGGTCCTCAGCAAGTTTCTGTAACAGCCAGTTCAGCGCGTAGCCCTTGCCCCGTCTGGCCTGGTCGAAGCGCTCATAGACGCGCGCGACACCACTGGCACGCACAATATCGGGAGTGCTGTCTGTGCAGTTGTCGGCCACCACGTAGACCGTATACAGGTTGCGTGGATAGTCAAGCTGCGCGAGGTTTGCCAGCAGCGCGCCCAATGTGACCTCTTCATCATGCGCGGGGACCAGGATTGCAAAGCGCGTCATCGACAGCGGAGAGAGGCGCGACCGTGCGTAGGCAGCTTGCCGGCTTTTCGCCGCTCGCAGCGCGGAGGCCGACACAATACCCAGATAGAGCACCGGCGCAGCCAGGCATACCTCCGCTACCAGAAGCATCCCCCGTAGTACATTCAACACAAACATCGTATGCCTATCCTTTCCTACGCGATTTCATCTAACACGTGTAGTAGCCTGGCCCCGCAGCTCTCCCAGCTATACTGCTCCTCCACCAACGCTCTCCCGGCAGCGCCGAACAGCCAGCGTTTCTCTGGACTGCGCAGAAAGGCCAGCACAGCCTGCGCGAACGCCTGCGGTTGGTCCTCCACTACGAGGTGAGTACCTGAGCGCACCG
Organism: Ktedonobacteraceae bacterium; assembly: GCA_039937055.1. Taxonomy (GTDB): domain Bacteria; phylum Chloroflexota; class Ktedonobacteria; order Ktedonobacterales; family Ktedonobacteraceae; genus JALYTT01. Next base: position 1,840 of record JBDTHH010000472.1, read on the forward strand.
CCAACCCCTCACAGCCCAGGCTCGTCGAGACCACGGCCTTGCGCATGGCGAAGGCTTCCAGCAGCTTCAGCCGGGTGCCACTGCCAACGGACAGAGGCGCGATCGCCACGGAAGCCGAGGACAGATACGGCCGCACATCAGCCACAAAACCGGTCACAGTGATGCCTGATATATCCCCCAGCTTCTGCACCTCCGGCGGTGGATTCTTGCCCACAATGTACCAGGTAGCTTCTGGATACTGCGCCTGGATCAAGGGCCAGCATCGGCGCGCAAAGGAGAGCACGGCATCAACGTTGGGGTAATAATCCATGGTGCCGGTAAAGACAATGCGTCCGGCTACCTCCTGAGCAGCGGGGTTCGGCTCTCCTTGAAAAGCCTGGATATCCACCCCATTGGGCACCACCTCAATAAGCTTATCGGATAGCACATGCTGCAAGGAGAGGCGTTCGCGTTCGCTTGTCACAAGCACGGCCTGCGCACTGCGGCAACGCGCGATTTCGATGGGCTTCAGCAGGCAACTTTCGCGCCAGTTATACCAGCGGCGCAACCAGGCAGTCTCGTGCTTATAGGTGCGCTGGAGCAGCTCATATTCGATATTATGTTGATCGATCACGACCTTTAGTCCCGTGGGGAGACGATAGCCCGCGATCAGCGCGCTCTCAAAGACCACGGCATCATAGTGGTCGCGGGCCAGCAGCGCATCCAGCGCCTCCTGCATGCTGGCAACGGCCTGCACAGCCAGCACATACGACTTCCCACGCATACTGGACACGATCTGCTGCCTGCGCTTGGAGCGCGGCTGCGGACGCACAACCACCTGCACAACACGCGCCCACTCCTCCAGCAGCGAGCCATCATAGCCCTCCATCTCAGCGCTATCGACTAAGGCCAGCAATGAGACAGTATGCTGGCTGGCGAGCGCCTTGAGGAGATGGTAGTTACGCGTGCCGGCGCCCCACGTTGGGCGCGGGAAGTTCGGAGACATCACCAGGAGCTTCATAGCTAACAACCTCATCCTTTTTATCCAGCAGGGGCAATTTCATCAAGATCCCAACCAGCAGACCAAGATAGATCACATTGCGATAGAAAAAGAGCTGATAATCGGCATACGCCACGACGATCTCCATACAGGTCACCGCCACGATATACACAGCCATCAACTGCAAGTAGGGATCGCGCAGCCGGCGCGCAATCAGGCAACCGCGTATGATGATCGCCCCGACCAGATACCAGAGGGCGGAGTAGCCGAGGGCCCCCAGGCGCATCCAGACCCAATAGATGGTATTGTGAGGCACATAGAGATAGTACGGATCTTCTATCAGGATATTCGGCAGTGTCACCGGCTGTAGAAATGGCTTGCCAAAACCGAGGCCCAGCAAGGGATTCTGGCGCACGGTATACTTCAGATCATAATTTTCAATCGTGCGATACAGATTAGAGCTGGCATCGGCAGGATCGGGATGGAAGATGGAGACAATTGCGCGCGCGGGTTCGGCAAAGCCGCCGGATTTGCCCGCGAAGGCCGCCACGTAGATGCCACCAATCAACGCGCAGATCACCATGCCAATCGCCAGTCCTTTGCGGGACTGAGGTTTGATGCAAAAGATGAGCGTCCAGGCCACCAGGATACCTATTAGCAGCGCGATATAATCGGCGCGCCGCTGGTTGGCGATCAAGGCAACAATCAGGAAGGGCAGCACCAGCAGGGCCGCAATCAACTGCGGCCGGTAGCGGTAGTGCAGGCAAAACATCACCACCAGCAAGATCAGGGCGATAAAAAAGAACGACTCCTCGTGCGCCATAATCTCGCGATGTCCCAGCAGGCTCCCCTTGAGCACAATGAGGTAAATGTAGACCCCCTGGAGCGCTTTCACGCCCGCGCCCAGGATCACAATCCAGAGGAAATTACGAATATGCTCCTTGCGTGTTACCAGGTTATAGGCCAGCATATAGGAGAGGAACATATACCAGAACGGTCTGATCTCCAGAACGATCGTTTTGAGATTCCCGCCGCTCGTCAGACCATGCACCACACCGACAACCACACATAGCAGGTAGAGCACAAAGGGCAGCAATAGCGCATTTCCCTGCAATAGCTTACGGCGCTTGACAAGGTTATGGCAGACGAGCATCAAGACCACGAAGAGGGCAAAGAACCCGATAGGACGATCTATCAAGCCTTCAAGTTGCCGGGGCCAGTAGAAGATATACAGGCGGTCCGTCAGAACTGGAGTGAGAAGCGGGGCCTGATCGATGAGTACCACACAGACGGCCAGCATATAAAAGCCGGTGACAGGCCGACGTATCACCAGGGCGGCAA
>JBDTHH010000473.1:0-10918 GCA_039937055.1 Ktedonobacteraceae bacterium
GCCATCGGTATTGCAAGCCAACCCCTGGCGCTTCGCCGGCGGCTCCTACGACGCGAGCGTGGGCCGCTGGACGCAGCGGGAACGTGGACGGCAACCTGCTGCATGCGCCTGTGGCCTCGGTGGTGCAAGCCAACCCCAGGGGCTTTGCCAGTGGCTGCTATGAGCATGAGCGCTAACTGGCATCGGGGCTATCGGAGCCTGTATCGCTGGCCTGAGAGTGTTCGGAGGAGCCATCATCTCTTCACATCCATCGTGCAACAGGAGGGAAGAAAGAAAGAAGACAGACAATGAAAAAGCAGATCCTGAAAGTAGTCCTGGGCAGTGTGTGTATTCTGCTGAGCCTGAGTATCATCGTCGTGCAGTTTGTGATGTATAGCAGGCACACCCCTCTTTTGTCCTGGCTGCCAGTCATCGCGACGGAGTGCCTATTTCTTGCGGGAAGTACGGCTCTTCTTTCTGCATGGCGCAGCCGCAAGAAAGCCGTGACGCACACAGGGCACACAAAGAGCGTCGTGTGACGTATCGACGCTGGCTTCCTGCATTGTCTTTGGTGTGAGCACACTGGGCATGACACCGTGATCCTGGTGACAGTGGCGTTATTCTCCTGAGGGGTAACCTGGTCAGCGAGCGTACACCTGGGTTCACTCCAAGCATCACCTCATTGTCTTCTTAGTCAAGGATACGATAATGCTAGATGTAGCCAGGATCAGCGGTAGAATCGAATGAGAACAGGTTCTACTCAAGGAGGACTATGAGAAGACAGCAACGAATAGACAAAATAGGGAAAACAGATGCGTTGCTGTCTTCTATCCTGAAGAGCGCCAGAGCTCCATCACCTCTTGAAAGGAAAACAGATCATGAAATGGAAAGCATGGAAACGGAAGGAGCAATACAGCTCTCCAGCCGATAGGCGGTTTGAGTTTTTTTGTCATTTTAATTTTAATCCTCATCATGGTGTTCGGTAATTTTGGTCAGTGGAAGATGTAAATCATTTTGCTTGGTGGCTCTCCCGCACTTTGATACTCCCATGAAAATAAGGGGTGGGCGATCCATTTTCATGGGCGCTGGTGCGCGCCAGGGCATGGATTACTGTTGGCGAATGACACTGCGTGTGGAATATGGTCAAATCAAATGATCCAATGGACACACGTGGGTACGCACTCGTTTCGCCCCGCTTTGCATGATCTCCCAGAAATAGTGCATATGACCCAGGTAGTCTCCTCCTCCCTCTGCTACACTTGCTCTCAACGACACGTGAACAGCCACCTGGGGCATCCCTGCTGTTCTCATGAAAAGTGATGGAGCACTCTGGCTGCTGGTGTGGCACACAGCGAACCAGCGGGAAACCGCCCTGGACTCTTCACGAGCCAGAGGTCGTGTCGCACCTCGGGCTCCTGGCTTGTTTGAACGTCAAGAAAGGACGACACGATGCGATCTTCCAATTTTCAGACGATGCGTGTGACAGGGTGGGGAGCTCTTGCCTGGCTGCTTCTCTTCCTTCCTGCCTGCGCGAGTTCCGGTCCGCAGCCAACACCGCAGGCGCCTCTGAGACCAGCGTCCAGTCTGGTTGTCACGACCATAGCCGGGGGAGAGCCGCCTGATGCGCTCCCCGCCCCGCTCAAGGGCACGGCACCGGAGGTGACGATCTCGGATCTCCATGCCAGCAATGGAGTGGCGCGCTGGACCTACCACGCGCCATGGGTCCCCATGCTCCACAATGTGAGCGCGCCGGTGATCGTGGGTGGGGTGCTCTACGCACCCGCCGATCTCTATAACGAGGCACATCCTTTTGAGAGCGATCACCTCCTATCAGGGGTCCTTTCAGCACTGCGTGTGAGCGACAAAAAACTGCTGTGGCGGGCGGAGATTGGCGCGCTGGCCTCTGCCCCCCTCGTTGAGAATGGGGTGGTCTATAGCAGCGCCATTCGCTACACGACTGACAGACAGCACAAGAGCCTCGCTGAAAAGATGGTGTACGCCTTCGATGCGCGCACTGGCACACGGCTCTGGCGTACGCGGATCACAGGCTCCTTTGGCGTCAACGACACCCTCGCGCTAGTCCAGGGCAATCTCTACATCGGCTCCAATGAGGTCTGCTTTGATGCGTGCAAGGCGACGTATCTCTTCTCGTTGCAGGCTGCCGATGGAAAGCTGCGCTGGCAGCGCACGCTCACCGGGAGCATCAGTATCGGCATCCAATCGTTCGCCATCGTGAACGATATCGTCTATCTGTATCTGTATGGAGACTCGTCCAGCCAGGTGGTTCTCCTGGCGTTTCGGGCCAACGATGGACAGCAACTCTGGCGCTATCTCACAGGTCTCTCGCTCTTCGATGGTCATATGGAGAGGCTGCGCCCGGTCGTGAGCAATGGCCTGATCTACAGTGGGTCAGCTCTCCCGTCCGATCCGTCCCACCCGGAGAGGTGGAGCTACTCCGTGGTGGCATTGAATGGACACAGCGGGACGGTGCAATGGCGCACGCCCACGGATCTGTATCCCGCTGTCATCGCCGCCTCCGCTGGCACCATCTACCTGGAGACGGCACGTACGAGCCAGACCGCCCCCCCTTCTACCACCTTTCTCTCGGCATTGCGCGCGCAAGATGGGTACCTTCTCTGGCGTCAGCCCCTTGAGAATCCCCTGCAGAGCTTCATTCCGAGCGGGACCATTCTCTATGGCACAACACAGAAAGATGCCAGTGATCGGGACACCACGAATATCCTGTTCGCACTCGATGCACAGAGCGGGGCCCTCCTCTGGCGAACCACAGTGCAATCACTCCCCTCGGACGCCGGGTCCCTGGTTGCGGCCCTCGCCTCCACAGTCATCTATGTGGCCTTGCAAAACGACACCCTCTTCGCGGTACACACACGCGATGGCACGATCCTCTGGCACAGCAGAACGGCAGGTACCATTATGGACGTGACGATCGTCACCTGAAACAAGACAGATGTACACATCTATGGACGGGCATGGGAGGACGGATGCCGCTCCCAGCCACAAAGAGGAGGAAGGTGTTGCAGGAACAGGGGATTGAGTCTGGGCGGACCGGAAAACAACGATAAGGCCCAGTACTACGTACCTGTCCATCCCAAGATTCCGCCCTCAGAATCTTGGGATGGACAGGTATAGGATCACACCCTCATTGGCGATTGCGCTCTCCTCGATATAGCGGAGCGGCATGGACAGCCCGGCCCAGCCGCCCGCCTGGCGCAGGCGCTCTAGCGGCGTCCCATGTCGTGTGGCCCTGGTCGCCCAGGTATGGCGCAGGTCATGCGGCGAGAGGCGCTCGATCCCAACGAGTCGCCCCAGCTCGCCGACGCGCTTATTGATTGCCCTGGTTGTGAGGGGCTGCCCTGGCGTGAAGCCCTCGAAGAGAGACGGACCTCCTGGCCTCGCTTCCTCGATATAGCACCTCGCCGCTTGCAACGTCTCGCCGGTCATCAGATGTGTTTGAGTTTTATCCACCTTGTGGTGTAAATCCCAGAATTAAACTGGTGAGGGTAGTATAATTATCCTGGTCAAAACAGTGACATACGTTTCTGGAGATAGTGAGCTTGTTTGGCCTGTAAAGCGCGATGAGCCGCAAACGCACGAAGAGAAGAAAACGAAAAGCCACCAGGATAATGAGTGTATTTTTCACCAGTTTAATTCTGGGATTTACATTCTCAGAAAACAGCTATCCCCCAGATACACTTTGAGAGATGAGCGCATAGAAGAATAAGAAGAGAATCGCCAGAAATATGGCGGCGAATATGGAACCTGGCACGCGTTTACAAACGATACCTAGCATTTCTTTTCGGCTAAGGGAAGTACAAGTCGTGCCTCTCTCCTGTCGTATATAATAGACGCTTCTGCTAACAAAGAGACACAGCAACGTCAACAGGTAGAGTATTCCCAGGGAGAGTCCGGCCAGGGCGAAGAGAAGATAGCTCAGACCGAGCATGAAGCCGAGAAGCATCATCAGAGAAACGGCCTGTGCTAGCAAGTACGGGAGGAATGTCAGCATCCGCCTGGCTTTTTGCTCTGAGGAATTCTCTTGCAACTGTCGTAGAGACCATCTTACCTCTTCTATGCTGCGAGGCCTTTTGCCAGGTTCGCGCTCAAGCATACGCGTGATGAGCGTCTGTAACTCCTGTGGAACGGCGTGGCCTGGCGGCTCACTACTCATCAGTAGCTCTAAAGGCTCTTTCCCCGTGAGAAGCGTTTGCAGCGTGGCGCCCAGGCCATACACGTCGGTTTGGGTAGTGGTCTGGGCTTTGCCGTATTGCTCGGGTGCAGCATACCCTGGAGATCCCAGTGGAGCCGTATCTCTACGCTGCTGGGGCTGATGATGGCGGGCAATGCCAAAGTCGATGAGATAGAGGCGGCCTTTGCGCGTGACCATAATATTCGCTGGTTTGAGGTCGCGGAAGATAATAGATTGTTTCTGATCATGCAGATAGTTGAGCACTTTACACAGTGAGTGACCGATTGCCAGCACTTGGCGAACGGAGAAATGCCCCCTACGAGTCGACTTGAGGCGATCTTCAAGCGTCTCTCCCCGAATGTACTCCATCACAATGTACCAGTGATCAGCATCAGTAAAATGCTCATAGATGCGAGGCAGGCTCTCATGTCTGAGCTGTGAAAGGTACAGAATCTCGCGATTATAGGTGTCGGTTGCCTCGATCATATCCCGCGCACTAAGTCCACGCAGGCAGATCCGCTTGATAGCGACCAGCCGATTTCTATGCAAGGTATCCCTGGCTTTATACACGTGAGCAAAGCCACCCTGACCAATCAAACCGCTGATGCGATAGCGCTGACCAAGCAAGAAATCACGGGGCAGTGCTCCGATAGTGGCATTTTGAGGAGGAAGCAAAGGCGCTTCCACCAGGTCCACCGATGACAAGGAAGCATCAACCGGGTACCCACACGCGATACACACTGTCGCATGCGCAAGAAGAGCAGCACCGCATGCATCACAAAAAGAAGACGCGATCATAGCTACACCCACTACCTTTGGGTACTAACTCTGCTGTCCAGCTCGCTTTACAAGTCCTGCTATCGTGGTAACACAACGTACTGTGCATAAATAACGAATTGCTATATCGATGGTAGCATATTGTTATGGTGGCTGTCAAGGGTATTGCCTGAAGGGGTATAGCTACGTAAGCTGCTATAGGCCGCATTAGAGGATGACGCCCTCGTTGGCGATCGCGCTCTCTTCGATGTAGCGCAGCGGCATGGACAGCCCGGCCCACCCACCTGCCTGGCGCAGGCGCTCCAGCGGCGTCCCGTTGCGCGTGGCCCTGGTCGCCCAGGTGTGCCGTAGATCATGGGGCGAGAGGCGCTCGATGCCCACGAGTCGCCCCAGCTCGCCGACGCGCTTATTGATCCCCCTGGTTGTGAGGGGCTGCCCCGGCGTGAACCCCCCGAAGAGAAACGGCCCTTGTGGCCTCGCCTCCTGGATGTAGCGCCGGGCTGCTTGCAGGGTCTCGCCGGTCATCAGATGCGTTTGGAACTTATCCACTTTGTGTCGATACACCGTGAAGATCCCGGCCGCCAGGTCGAGGCCAGCCACGCGCAGCCCGACCACTTCGCCGCAGCGTAGCCCATGATCCACCAGCAGGCACAGGAGCAGGAGATCGCGCCGCCCGATGTAGGACGTATCCGCTCGCAGGTGAGCTTTGAGGGCCTGCACATGGGCCTGAGACAGCACCAGGGCCTCGGCCTTCTTCGTGCTGCGCCTGGTGATCTCGCGTGTCTCATCCAGGTTGCGCCCCACGCGCCGGCTGATGGCCTTCACCCCGGCGATCAGGCGATGGGTCGGCTCGTCGAGAATGCCTGCCTGATGGGCCAGCGTGCAGTACGCTTTGACCGTGGCCAGCCGCACATTCACGGTGCCGATTGCGAACCCGGCTGCCAGGTGCGCCCGCTTGAAGCCCTCGACAATGCCCCAGCTCATCCCGGCCCAGCCCGCGAGCTGGAGATAGAGCGGATCGGCAACCTGGACCGACACCTGGAGCAGGTAGGCCTCGAAGTGCGCCAGATCCGTGCGCTGCCGGCGGCGCGTCTCTTCGGTCAGCTTCCCATGATAGTCCTGCAGCAGATAGTTCTTCGCCACCTGGTCGGCGACGGGGCCAACTTCGTGCAGGGCATAGATGCGTGCGATCTCCTGGTCCATGTCTGTCCTCTCTCTGAAGCTCAAACGGAGTACCGATTATTCTCTCTAATCGGTACCACTGTCGGGATTATATCAGGATCGAAAAACGCCGTCAAGAGTGTCACTTTTGGCTGGGTCATCCCCACATGAAGTGAGCATGCTTGTCTCCCAACTATTGCCATGTGCCAAGGGTTTTTCTTCACGTGGCGACGACCTCTTGATAAAAGCTGAACGCTTGCTCAGCGTATCTCCGACCCGCTGAGCAATCCATCGTGAAAAATCTGCTTCCTCATCGTTTGAAGAGTGTATGGAGATGCACCTGCGCTTTTCAAGGAAAGGAGAAGATCATGAACGACACGAGCCAATCCTCCCATCCCTATGTGTTAGGGCACTCAGACGAAGAGCTGCGGCGCTTGCAGAAGCAGGCAGAACTCTGGCATCCTGCCGCCCACCGGTTTCTTGAAGAGGTCGGGATCAAGGCAGGAATGAAGGTGCTGGATGTGGGCACTGGCGCAGGGGATATCGCCTTGCTGCTCACCGAGAGAGTTGGCCCAGACGGCCAGGTGATTGGAGTGGATAGCAACCCGACGGTGCTGGATGTGGCCCGCAGGCGTGCAGAAGCTGCTGCCTTCACGAATGTGTCTTTTGTGCAGGCTGACATCACCCAGATGGAGGTCGCCAGGGATTTTGATGCGATTATGGGCCGCTGCATTTTACCGCATCTGAGGGAGCCGGTGGCAGTGCTTGGTCGGCTCGTGCGCTCCTTGCGTCCAGAAGGCAGGATCGGCTTCCAGGAATATGACTTCACCCGTGTCTCCAATTCGCTGCCTCGCTGTGCCCTCTACGATCAAGCGTACTCCTGGATACGAGAAACCCTGCGTCACGCCGGTCTTGATTTCCAAGTGGGGATGAGACTCTATAGCCTCTTCCTGGACGCAGGCCTGCCTGCCCCCCAGATGTACAGCGAGGCAGTCGTTGGTGCTGGGCCCAATTGGGGCGGCTATGAAGTCACGGCTCTGACGATTCGCACGCTCCTCCCACTCATCCTCAAGTTCGGCATTGCCACAAAGCAGGAGGTCGATATCGATACGCTGACCTCTCGCCTGCAAGAGGGGATTGTCAGTCAGCGTGGTGTCGCCAGGGGACCTGACATCATCTCAGCCTAGACTCGCGTTGGCTCTCCTTCAAACAAATGAAGTATGTTTGCTTGCTTTCTGTTCAGACCAGAACAGCAGAAGTGGAAAGCACTCTAACCGAGGTGAGCAAGAGGAGATTTCAACAAACGAGGTCTGCATTTCTAGCAAGCAGACTCACTTAAATTGATATTGGTGGCGAATTGCCAAATTGAGCGTACTCTCAAAATTTTCTCTGGCCACTTCCAGCACGATTTTTGAATTCGCCACCAATATCAAATTGGGGATGAGCCTAACAACCTTACCAGAGGACGATGCGTTCTGTCACGCATGCCAGGGCCGCCATTTCTTCGCCAATCGTGCGTCGGCGAAGGAGTCCGTAGAGGTCGTAAAGCTCTCGCGTGACGCGATCCCCATTGAGAAGGCCGCTTTCCTCAAGAGTGCAGAGCGAGCCTTGCTCTGTGTGTCACATAGGTCACCGTTTCTCAGGTCTTAACACCCGCCCAAAGCGTGCCAGGTGGCTGGACCAACGATACCATCTACCGAGAGATGGTGGGCAACTTGAAAATCCTTGGTGGCATTTTCCGTATCACGTCCAAAGATTCCATCAACGGTGAGAGCAGCTTGCTGAGAATGGGGATGGAAATTGTACGGATGGTTGGTGAAAGTAGAGGCTTCATATTGTGTATTCAGACCCTCTTGTACGAACTTCACCCACTTGCCAGTATTCCCAAAGCCTACTTCGGGCGGGCAGGTCGTATCAGACGCCCTGGTGGCACTGACGTTTGCGCTGGCAGCAAAAGCGTGCGTCGATGAAGGGCTGGTCAATGCCAGGGAACAGAGCAAAAGAAGGGTCAACCCCAAAATGACGAGTAGTTTGCGACGATACATAGCAATTTCTCCTTCTATGTTGGTATTTTGAGAAGCCCACTGTATGATCCAGACGCGCAGCAATAGCATCGTCAAGGACTTGAACAGGGGGTTGGGCCACGCGCTTTCTGTGTTTATGGAGAGCGAGACGACCTTCCTGCACTGTTCTGCAGCGATGTGCGGAGTGCTGCCTTTGTGTCTTTGCCGCGGAGACAACAGAAACCTCTCTGTCTTTCTTCATGACACGTTCCTTGTTGCTTGATAGAAGTGCCCTGGTAGACCATCTTGCGCTTTTTGCTTCAAGAAAGCTGGAAGTCCTCATCGTCTCCATCAGACCGTTCTCTCTTCACACAAGAGCATGCAGTAAAAGAGTGGAAAGAAGCCTGGCGAACACTCTGGCCATCAAGGGCATCACCTCCAGTGTGTGGAGGGACGCGGGCATGAGAGAGAGGCCAGCGGCCAGACTGCTCGCCCCTCGCCAGCACGCTACCAGACGTGCAAAATGTCTATGCTCGCATACTCTTGATAATTGATGTCCTTGTAAGCGACATTGTGCTGGTCCACCAGCGAATTTTTGCCATTGATCTTCACGAGAAGAGCGGTATGGCCCCGTCCATCGCTCCCAGGGTAAATGACGATGTCACCAGGGCTTGCCTGCGCAATGTGATTGCCAATATCTTTGACCAGGCCGTTCGCGAGCAGGTATTGCTTCAACCCATTATAGGGAGGAGCATACCCAACCCAGAGGAGATCCCAGGTCTTAGATCCAATCTTGTCGCTGAGATAGGCCGACTGGGGGGAGTTGGGACCAAGGTTGCCATGAGGCCCATAAATGATCCCCAGCGTCGAGAGAGCACGGGCAACAAATTCTGCACACTGAAAATTGTTTTGCCCGGCTCCTTTGGGCACCAGGGTATGGTTCTGTGGATCATAATACGACCAGTTCCAGTGACTATTGGCATAGGTAACTGCAGATCCCGCTGATGCGTGTGCCACCCCTGTCGTCGTGAAAGCAAGGAAGGTACTGCCAGCAAGCAGCAAGGCGAGAAGCAGGCCAAGGAATTGAGACCTTCTGGGAACTGAACCCAGCATGGAGAAGTGAAGCATAGGTGAAGCCCTTTCTTTGTGAGACCCGTCGCTCTCATGCGAGCGTAGTGGAGGCTTTTCTTCAGCGAGAGGCCTCGTGCAACGTGTAGCATACAGCATGTTCCATCCAACAGGCCATTTCGGACCAACAGGCACGTTTGAGAAGGAGTGCACGCACACCGACTGCATCTCTAGATCGCGTCCATGCAACCAGAGTATGGTTGCATGGACACATCTTTCCCCTTTGCCAGCATGGTGAGATTTCCACCGGAGGGATGGCGACGTGCAACACCTGGCATCCCCGTCAGCGGTTTAAGGCAGCGGTGGAATGTTCCCAGGACAACTCCCCACACCATATTCGACCCAATAGAACCCATCACTATGATGGAGATTCCAGGCGCCGGGCGAGAGGCAAAACTCGGCGCCGGCTTGCCTATCGGCTACCCAGACGATAGAACCAGAATTATCAAAGATCGAGCCCGCATGGACGCCGCCGACCGTCGTGGAGAACCATGCGCTTCGGCACACACTCGTCGCGCAAGCTATCCTTGCCCCAGTGCCATTCTCATTGTGGTACAAGCAGATGGACCTGCTGGGGCACGAAAAGGCGTTTGCCGGGACGGCTGATGGGGCCGTGGTGAGAGCGTCTGTCGATGCGCTGACGGAGGCGGCATGGGCGCTTGCAGCGTTGGGGCTGAAGGTCAACAAAAGCGCAGCCATGAGCACCATGCTCCCCAGAAGGAAGAAACATTTGGAAAGAGGCATCTGAATCTCCTTTGCATGAGCTGCTTCATTGGAGAGGCAGCAGAGAACTCTTTGTACCCACTCGATAGACACTGCTTTCATAGCGAAACAGTGTATGATTAGTGTAAAATAAAGAATGTTGCAAGAGACGCGACATTTCATGAGAGACCCACATGCGCCGGAGGCGCGCCACCGCCAATGAAAAAGGAGTAGAATACATATGGATGCTCTCATTGTCGTAGATCGGCCTCCTCCCTGGTGCGAAGCCAGCCCGAATGAGAGACTGATCAGGAGTGCAATCAGGCACCACCGTCTGTCGCAGTTCGCCAGGCAACTGGTGAGCAAGCACGTAGAGGAGAATCTTGTTCGCCTTGCACTCCCTTTGACCATCCAAACTCTACCCTGGAGAGAAGAGATGGAACTGATCTATCAACGCTGCTGTGGGATCGACATTCACAAGAAAATGATCGTCGCCTGTTTGATTACCGAAACAGCCAAGGGGCAGCGACACAAAGAGATCCGCACGTTTCGGACGGTCAGTCGCGAACTCCTTCAACTGCTCGATTGGCTGAAAGCCGCAGAATGGACCCACGTAGCAATGGAAAGTACTGGGGTCTATTGGAAACCCATTTACAACATCCTGGAAGGACATTTCGAGTTGCAGGTGGTCAACGCGCAGCATATCAAAACGGTACCTGGACGAAAGACGGATGTCAAGGACGCCGAGTGGATCGCCGACCTGTTGCAACATGGCCTGCTCAAAGCAAGTTACATTCCCCCGGCTCCCCAGCGCGAGCTGCGAGAACTCACGCGCTATCGAGTCAGCCTGATCCAGGAACGGGCTCGCGCGGTCAATCGCTTGCAGAAGACGGTAGAAGACACCAATCTCAAGCTAGGAGATGTGGGGACTGATATCATGGGCAAGTCGGCCCGAGCC
>JBDTHH010000474.1:0-6778 GCA_039937055.1 Ktedonobacteraceae bacterium
GTCAACACGCGCAGGGTCTGCTCAGCATCGGTCATGATCGCGCTCTCCGTAATCTCGCAGCACAACAGGCGGGGAGGAACTCTGTACTGCGAGAGCAGATCGGCGATGGCGTCCGGCAGGCTCGTATCGTGCAGGTTGCGCATGGACAGGTTGATCGCCACGCGCAGTTCACGTCCCGTGTCCAGCCACTCTCGACACTGGCGTATCGCGGTCTCTGCCACCCAGCGGGTGAGAGGGGTAATCAGCCCGGTCTGCTCAGCCAGTGGGATAAACAGGTCAGGGGGAAGATAGCCCTGGGTGGGATGCTGCCAGCGCACCAGGGCTTCGACGCCCGTGACGAGGCCCGTGTGCAGTTCGGCTTTCGGCTGGTAGTAGAGGTGCAACTCATTGTTCGCGATCGCCTTGCGCAGGTCGCCCAGGAGGGCCAGACGACGCGTGCTGTACTGGTCCTGGCTGACATCGTAGAGGGCGCACCTCTCAGGCTTCTCTTTGGCCAGGGACATGGCCATATCAGCATGCTGGGAAAGGGTCCGAGGGTCGTTCCCATGCGCTGGGAACAAAGCGATACCTGTACTGGCCTCGATCTGGAGCGAATATCCTCCGATCAGAAACGGCTCCTCAAGGGCCGTCTGCAAGTGCGTGACGGTCTGGAGCGCGGCTGTTTCATCCGCACCTGGCAGGAATACAGCGAACTCGTCCCCACCAAGCCGGGAGATGGTCACGGTCGCGTCGATAGACCGGCGCAGGCGCTCTCCCACCTGTTGCAAGAGTTGATCGCCCAACTGATGGCCAAAGGTGTCGTTGACCTCTTTGAAACGGTCAAGGTCCACAATCAGAAGCGCTGCCCCGTGCTGATCCCTGTCCGTCGACGGCGCTGCCAGCTCGATTCGCCTCCACAGCAGACTCCGGTTCGGCAGGCCAGTGAGCGTGTCGTGCGTCGCCTGGATCTCCAGTTGCTGTGCCAGCGTCTCCAATTGCGTATTGGCCGACGTGAGGGCATCGTTGTTGACATAGAGGGTGTGCAGTTCGCGCATGGCCACGATCTGGCGCACCAGCACCAGTCCAAGCAGCAGGGCCGCCCCTATATACACGCCTGGCAGCAGGGCCGCCTCCCCTGGTGTGCGCCACGTATAGAGGAGCAGCAGACCCAGGGCCGGAATGAAGGCATAGGGCAACAGGGTTGGCCACAGTGACCGCAGAGGCCCCGGTGATACCGCAGGGGGGAGCGTCGTCGCTTGCCGTAGCGCCAGGACAGCGAGTCCTATGCATTGAAAGCTGAGCGACCACAGTGGGTCAATGAGACCACCAATAGCAAAGCTGTTTTGCAAGCTCAGAGAGTCGTAGACGCCGTCTGTCAGCACGAGTGTGAGCAGACCCAGTAAGAGCAGCAGGAACCCCGCTCGCAGAACGCGGTCTTTCTGACGTGCCCACAACAGGAGCGCACACAGCAACAAGACCAGGTCGCCACAGGGATAGGCTGTCCCCACCGCTTTGGCCAGCAGCGAGGTACCGCCTTGCAAAAGCGTGGGACCGAGGACAAAATACCAGCTAAAGGTGATGATGGCGATCATCATCATGACGCCGTCCAGGCCCACACGCACACGAGAGATGCGAGCCAGGGGATGCGCGGACAGAAGCAGAACGCCTAGCAGCAGAAGAACAAAATCTACCAGGAAGGCTACGTCAGCAGGCAAAGGAAAGGATGTCTCATGAGTTGTCAGTTGATTAAAGCCCCAGATCCCCTGGCCCACTACGTAAGCAAGTATCCCCAGCCCCAGGAATAGAGAAGCGCCCGACCACCGTCGCCGGAGACGCACCAGACAGAGAGGAACCGCTAGCAGTGGGCCGATGCACTGGAGCACATCGTCGACGGCGACCAGTCCAGCATGCTCAAGCGGTCGCAGGAGGAGGAACGCCCAGAAGGCGCCATCGAAGCAGAGGAACAGGATCGCCCAGCGCGTGATGGGCGTGAGTGGCCTGCTGAACAAACGTATCGTGCTCATGTGGCGTTTCATATTACAGACTCTCCTGGCGGGTAGTGTCCAGCATGGGCCACACCGGCGAGTTCCTGCACTATCAGAGGGATGTTACTCGCGCCTAAACACGAGACTGGTCATGCTCAGCCAAATGTCTTTCATGTGTGCTCCAGGGCGTATCTCTCCCTGGTTTTCTTCCTGTTGTTTTCTCTATCGGCCACCTTCGCCGAAACGTGAACCCTCGGCGAGGATATCAACAAATGCCTCCCAGCAATCCATGCCCTTGACTTTTCCCCCACTTCTCTGTACAGTATATGATATATGAGCCATGTGTCATGTTTGGAATGGGAGTCTTATATAAAGGAGTGTTCATGTGGGCCTGGAGCAACATCAACCGCGCATTGGCCTGATGGCCATGGCTACCTACCTGCCCGCACAGGTGCAGGATGCCGCCTACATTGCCGAGCAAGCGGACATTCCTGAAAGCATTGTGCGCGATAAGCTGGGTATCACAAAGAAACACCGGGCCGGTCCCGCCGATCAGACCACATATATGGCTGTGCAGGCCGCGACGCTGGCCCTGGAGCGCGCCAGGGTTGAGCCGCAGGCCCTCGACCTGATTCTCTATTCCGGCAGCATGCATAAGGATTTTTATGTCTGGTCCGCCGCCAATCGCATTCAGTACCTCTTGCAGGCGACCAACGCCTATGCCTTTGAGCTGGTGGCGCTGTGTACCACGAATGTGCTGGCCCTCAAGGTGGCGCGCGATCTGATGACGGCCGACCCCCACCTGCGCACGGTGCTGATCTGCGGTGGCCATCGCACCGCCGACCTCATCGATTTCCGCGACCACTCCAGCCGCTTCCTCTTTAACCTGGCGGACGGCGGCAGCGCTATGCTGTTGCGGCGCGATCATGCAACTAACCAGGTGCTGGCCTCGTCTTTTATAACGGATGGCTCGCTGGCTGAGGATGTGGTGATCCCGGCCGGTGGCACGCGCCTGCCGACCTCGCACGAGACGCTGAGCCAGCGGCAGCATACCTTTCATGTCGCTGACACAGAGCACCTGCGGGCAGGCCTGGACGGCATCTCGGAGCAGCGTTTTGTGCAGGTGGTGCGCGAGGCTGTTGCCCGCAGTGGATATCAGCCCGACGAGATCGCTTTCCTGGCGATCAACCATATGAAGCCCTCAATGCACCGGCGCATTTTAGCGGTACTGGGTCTGCAAGAGGAACAATCGCTGTACCTGGATGAGTATGGCCATATCGGCGCCCCGGACCAGGTGCTGGCGCTGGAACTGGCCTGCCAGCGCGGGCGCGTGAAACCCGGCGACCTGGTGGTCATGGCCAGCGCGGGCCTGGGTTTCACCTGGGGCGCCACCGCGCTTCGCTGGGGGTGAGCACACAACGGTCTGTTCGCTCACCCTTCGTAAAGGGGAAAAACGATGACGTTTACCACTATCGGAGCATGGTTGGCACGGCGAGCGCAGCTCACGCCTGAGAAGGTCGGATTGATCGATGTAGAGACCGGGGCGCGCCTGACGTATCGCACCTTGAACCTGCGCGCCCGCACCCTGGCTGCCGTTTTGCAGCAGCAGCATCGTATTGCACAGGGTGACCGCGTAGCAATTCTGGCCGCCAACTCACCTGAATACCTGGATGCCTTCTTTGCCTGCGCCCTCCTGGGAGCTATCCTGGTGCCGCTCAACTGGCGCCTGACCGTGCATGAACTGACGACGCTCCTCACGGATTGCGAGCCAACACTCTTGCTACATGATACGACCTATGCCGCCCCTGCTCACAATGTCTCACAAGCCCTGGACGACCTCCCATTGCTGACCCTGGATGCGTTTCCAGGCAGCGATCGCGAGCTGGCGGATAGCGTTGTGCCATTCCAGTCGCCTGATGGCGAAGAGCCTGTGCTAATCCTGTATACATCGGGGACCACGGGCATACCCAAGGGGGCCATGCTCTCGCACCGTATGCTCACCTGGAACGCCATCAATACCCAGGTCAGTTGGGGGCTACGCGAGACCGATATTACGCCGACCTTTGCGCCCTTTTTCCATGCCGGCGGTTTAAATGTCCTGACGACCCCACTCTATCACTGCGGCGGAACCGTGGTGCTGCTGCGCTCGGCCGCGCCTGAACTCGTCCTGCGCACCATCGAGCAGGAGCGCTGCACCATCGTCTTCGCGGTACCCACAGTCTTTCAATCGTTGATGAAGCATCCCGCCTTTGTGAGCACTGATTTCTCCGCCATGCGTTTCTGCGTCACCGGCGGCGCCTCCTGTCCGCTGCCAGTGATCCAGGGCTATGCCGCGCGCGGCCTGGAATTTCGCCAAGGCTATGGGCTGACCGAGGTAGGCGTCAACTGCTTCAGCCTGGCCCCCGAAGACGCGTTGCGCAAGGCCGGCTCCGTAGGTCGCCCAGTCTTCCATTCGCAGGCCCGCATCGTCGATAGCGCGGATCGTGAGGTCGCGCCCGACGAGGTTGGCGAGCTGCTTCTGGCCGGCCCCCACGTATGTTCGGGCTATTGGCGGCGTCCGGAGGCTACCGGGGAGGCCTATCGCGGTGGCTGGTGGCATACCGGGGACCTGGTGCGCTGCGACAGCGAGGGTTATTACTACATCGTGGGTCGCAAAAAAGATATGCTGATCTCAGGCGGCGAAAACATCTACCCGGCCGAGATCGAGAACGTGATCGCCACGCACCCCGGTGTGGTCGAGGTGGCCGTCATCGCCCAGCCTGATCCAAAATGGGGCGAGGTGGGCCTGGCCATCGTCGTGCCGCGCCTCCCCGGCAGCCTCACGCCCGAAGATATCCAGCGCTACTGCGCCGACAAACTGGCCCGCTACAAGATCCCACGCGCCGTCCGTTTCGCCGAGTCCCTGCCACGCAACGCCATGGGCAAAGTCATCAAGGCTGAGCTGCGCGAACGGTATGTGCCCACCGGGCGCAGGCCAGCAGCGCCCGGACACGAAATGCCGCCTCGACCCACGTAGACCCACCGGGCGCAGGCCAGCAGCGCCCCTACACGAAATGCCGCCTCGACCCGCGTAGGGACCCGGCTTGCCGCGTCCGTGGGGGCAGGCCACGTTCCTACGCGGGTCGTTCCGTCTTTGATCTGCGGATCATTAGTAGTCGTACAACGATACACACTTCCAATAGAAAAACTACTACCGCTATGGGTATACCTACTGCATCTGGCACGCCGTTATTCAGAAGACTGTTAATGAGTTGTAGGAGAGGTAACAGAGAGAGGGATAAAGCAAGCAGCCCTGCTAGCATGGCTGTCTGCCGGTGCCAGGGAATATGAGCCTGACGCTCCTGTGTACGGCTGGCTAGAAACAAGAGCGAACTTCCGGTCAGGAGGCCAGACAAAGGAAACGCATATAAGATGCTTCCCAGGAGGTCGCCGCGTTTCATGCTGTATGTGTATTCCAGAAAAAAGATGAGCACAAACAAGATGAGACCGAGAGCAAGGATGACAATTCCTGAAGCGCTGGGACGTTGGGATTGACGAGGTGCAGGGGTGTTCGCCACGTGCCTTCCTCCTACAAATTACGATATCTATACAATATCTATAAATAACTATAACACATCTTTTAGCGATTTCCAAACATGTGCATTCGTTACGCACTTTACCCACCCATATAGAGCGCCTGCACGGCCGTGTCGTGGGCCAGGTCGGCGGTGCTGCCGTGAAGAGCCATGCTGCCACTCTGCAAGACATAGGCGGAGTGCGCGATCTGCAAGGCCTGGCGGGCGTTCTGCTCAACCAGGACAATGGTCAGGCCCTCGCGGCGATTCAGCTCGCTGATGACCTCGAAGACGGTCTCGACGATGATGGGGGCCAGCCCGTTCGATGGCTCATCCAGGAACAGCAGGCGCGGGTGCGCCATCAGCGCGCGTCCGATGGCCAGCATCTGTCCTTCGCCACCGCTGAGGCTGGCAGCGTACGCGTGCAGGCGTGTCTTCAAGCGCGGGAAATGGTGCAGGACATGCGCCAGCGTCTCCTCTCGCTCCTGGCGCGAGCGGCGCGTAAAGGCGCCCATCAAGAGGTTCTCGCGCACCGTCAGCGAGGCAAAGAGGTCGCGTCCTTCGGGAACCAGTGCCAGACCTTGTCTCAGGCGTTTCTCGACAGGGAGGCGCTCGATATGCTGGGCATCCAGTTGAATGCTCCCGGCCTGCGTGCGGATCAGGCCGGTCAGGGCGCGCATCAGGGTGCTCTTGCCAGCGCCGTTGGCCCCCAGGATGGCCACAATGGCCCCCGACGGCACCTCGAACGAGAGGCCGTGTAAGACCTCAAGCGCGCCATAGCCGGCGCGGAGTTGCTCTACTTTCAGCATGTCACGCCTCCCTGGTCTTTCTGTGCGCTCACACTCGCCGTGGCTTCGCGACCAAGATAGGCCTCCAGCACAGCGGGGTGCGTCAGCACGCTGCGGGGTTCGCCCTCGGCCAGCTTGCTGCCATAATCCAGCACGCAGATGTGGTCCGCGACGGCCTGCACGATGCGCATATTGTGTTCGATCAAGAGCAGCGTCGTGCCAACCTCGTCGCGCCACTTGCGCAGGTTAGCGGCCAGGTCGTCAACTTCCTGGGGTGGCACGCCGGCCGCCGGCTCGTCCAGCAGCAGCAGCCGCGGCTGCAACACCAGGGCACGCGCCACGCCGACCAGCTTTTGCAGGCCAAAGGAGAGGTCACCAGCCACATGGTCGCTGTAGGCTTGCAGACCAAGCAAAGCCAGCGTCTCGCGCGCGTGCTGGCGCGCCCTGGCATCCTCGCGCCTGGCCGGGCCAA
>JBDTHH010000475.1:0-2926 GCA_039937055.1 Ktedonobacteraceae bacterium
GAACTGGGCCGCTCGCCCGTTCTATGGAGCTTGACAGAGCACCATGAGAAGGGCCTTCTGAGTCTAGCCCCCACCAGGAATTCTGATGCCCCGACCGCCGCCGCCGCCCCCACCAGGAGCGTTGCCGCCCGGGCTGGTCGTCTGTGTCTGGAGGTTAGTGAAGCTCCCCCCGGTTGCGCTTACGATGACCTGGTCGCCCGCCTGAAGTCCGGAGAGCACTTCGGTAGATGTGCCATCAGTGAGTCCCACGGTAACCAGCACAGGTGTGACCTTGCCGTTGTGCAGCTCCAGTACAATCCGCTGGTTGCTCTGAGATCCTCTTGCGGATGTCGACCCGCCGTAGGCCGCGAACAGGGCAGTACGGCTGATGACGCCTGCTTGTACCGCCGTATTGCTGAAGCTGAGCGCGGTGTTGCTGATCACCAGGACTCCTATACGCTGTGCCGTGGTGATCGTCGTCGTCGCGGTCATGCCCGGATAGATATGGGCGCCGTTCAAGCTCTGTTGATCGATTGCCAGATCAACCGGGTAGGTGACGATGCTCGTGCTTGTGCTACTACTGGTTGAGCTGGGCACTCCTTCTACCGTGGCGACACTGGCCCGGAAGGTCCGCGAGGGATAGCCCTCGACCGTGAAGTGCGCTGGCTGACCTACTTGCACACCGGTGATATCGGCTTCGTTGACCTGAGAGGCGATGCTGAGCGTGCTTGTGTCGATCAGCGTCATAAATGGCGTTGTACTGCCTCCTGCTGTGACACTCTGGCCCACCGCGCCGCCGATGGAGGCGACGCTGGCGTTCGCCGGCGCAGTCAATTTTGTGGCGTCCAGGTTGTGCTGCGCCGTGGTCAGCTGATTTTGCGCGCTGAGCAGAGAGTTGTAGTCGTTGTCTAAGACGCTCTGCGATGCCCCAATGTTGACCGCGTCATCATAGGCCGTCTGCGCGGTGGTGACGCTCTGCTGCGCCTGCGTCACCGCGTCCTGCAAACTGGTTGAATGCAGCGTTGCCAGTGTCTGCCCCTTTTTAACCTGTTGTCCAACCGACACATCGATCTTGTTGACCTGGCCGGCGGCGCTGAAGTTCATCTGGTAGGTAGCTTTAGGGTTGATCGGACCACTGGCGGAGACCGTCAGGCTGAGGTTGCCTGTGGTGACCGTCTGTTGGGTATAGTGGACCGGCGTTTGACTGTTTACTTGCATATAGTAGAATACCCCGGCGCCAATCACTGCCAGCAGCAATAGAACGGTGAGCGCGATCAACCAGCCGCGCCGCCGTCGAGGCCGTCGAGGGGGTGCAGCAGGGACCACATCGATGCTATCCGCGCTCTCTATATCTGTATCTTCATCTTCGAACAATGGCTGGAGATGAAGGTTTGTCTCAACTTCCGACATGCTCTTTCTCCTTCTAGAGATCTGCTTAACGACCCGTGTTTACTGTAGGCAGGCGTTGCAGGATAACTACCTGCTGGGCTGTGATCTCGCCCTGGCTGGGCCGTATCCCGGTAACGCTGATAGGTACGCCGGCCTGAAGCGCGCCCGCGTTGACCTGGGCAACAATGACGATCTGTGTGCTGGAGACAAGATTCACCGCGTAGTCGTTGTTGCTGCGGTCGGTGACCGTTAAGGTTTTCCCGTTTAACTGCCCGATTGTCCCGCTAATCGCGCGATTCCCCTGGGTGGCTCCGGGTGTGCCACCAATGGCTCCGGGTGTGCCACCAATGGCTCTGGGGGTGCCGTTCCTCCGGTTGACTCCAGACCCATTGGCTCCCCTGGCACAAAAAGCCGGACCCGTGGTTGTTCCCTGCCGCCTGCCCTGGAAAGTGCCACCAGGCAGGCCATTCGTGATAAGAATCTGTTGCGCGGAGTAGGAGCCATCGCTATTCTGCATGACCCTCACCTGCGCCTGCTTCCCTTCCTGCAAGGCGGCTGTCGTGCCTGTCGTCTGCCGCGTGAACGTGGTAGTGCTCGTGTATGAGATGTGGATAGACTTGCCCTGGATGTTATTCATGACGAACGTGGTTCCGCTGATGCTCTGGATCGTGCCAGTCGCCTGATCTATGCAGTTCGTGGTAGGCGCGGTTGCAGTTGTGCCTGGTGTTGTCCCTGTGCCTGTGGTAGGTGTGTTGGCGCCGCACCCGGTGATAAGCATCACAAAGAGTACCATGCATCCAATACCGCTGGCTATCCAGCCTGGTGATCGATAACTGTCCATATCGTTATAAAATCCTCTCCATGAGTTGTCGTGCTAGCATACATCACTGTTGGCGGAAGTATAACAAAGGCCGTATAAAGTCCTTGTTAAGTTATCTTTTGTCATATGGAGGCACGGAGATATGGCGCAGACAACATGGCATGGCGTCGCCACACCTCTGTTGGATGAGGCATGATGTACAAGACGTAGGGGCGCCGTTTACAAGCCCGCGCGGCAGGCTATGATCGTAACACCATTGGAGACGCGCGGGCTTGTAAACGGCGCCCCTACGTCTTGTGCGGCTCATATCAACACCCTTTCTAGAGGCTGGCAAGAAACCTGTCCCGTGTGGGTGCCATGGCTCATGGGGCAAATGAAGATTGTCAATTCACCAGGTATTAACTTGCAAGAGGAGAATAGGCATGGGCCAGGGGCAGGCGCACTGTGAAGACACTGCCGACCTCGGGCGCGCTCTCAAGTTCGATCTTGCCGCCGTGCTGCTGCACGATGGAGGTCACCATTGAGAGTCCCAGGCCCGCTCCACCTTTATGCCGCGCGCGCGAGCGGTCCACGCGGTGGAAACGCTCAAAAATGAAAGCCTGCTCCTCCAGCGGAATACCTATGCCCGTATCGGCTACGCTCACAACCGCGCTCCCGCTTTCATGCTTCAGCGCGACTTGCACGGAGCCACCGGCATGATTATAGTAGATCGCGTTCTCGATGAGATTGGAGAAAACA
>JBDTHH010000476.1:0-11445 GCA_039937055.1 Ktedonobacteraceae bacterium
CGTAATCAGATAGGTGATGATCTTGCCTTCGACGGCTGGCTGATCGCCAAAATCGTGAACTGGCAGAATGTGTGGGTGCTCCAGGGATGCAGCCGTGCGCGCCTCGCGCTCAAAATCCTGTAAATACGTGCGGTCGGTCGCGGGAACGATGGGCAGCAGCTTGGCGGCCACCTGGCGACGTAGTTGAGTATCTTCCGCCAGCCAGACCTCGCCCATGCCACCGCGCCCCAGCGGGCGTACCAGCCGGTAGCGCCCCAGCATCTTGTCTTGCCAATCCGGCCATTGACTGAAATCGTTCATAGAGGGCCTCACACTTTCCAGACGAAGATCGTATCGTTTGTGTCGTAATAGCCTGCCGCGAGCCATTGTCCATCCGCCGACCAGGCCAGTGGGTAGTCATCGGCGTATTTTTGATCGGATTTAATTCCTGCCAGGGTGCGTATGGGCGCCACGCTCTCAGAGGCTCCGGCGCGCGGATTGACATTCTCCCACACATAGACGGTGCTATCCAGATCTTTAGCCGCCAGCCACGGATGAGCGCGGGCAGGTGACCAGGCGATAGACATAAGCTGCGGGGTAGTATCTACCTGGGGAAGGAGTTGATATGGGCGAGGATCGTGCTGCCAGTCCCAGATAGTAATCCGATTGTTGAACTGAGAGATGGCTGCGAGATAGCGTCCATCGGGAGACCAGGCGATGCTGTCGGCGGAACTTTTATATTGGTCCCTGAGTATAGCCAGTTGTTGCCAGTGGGCCTTCTGGCCCGCTTTAGTAGGTCGTCCGATGATGGCACTATTGGCTCCTCCAATGGCCAGCATTGAGCCATCGGGCGATAGCAAGAGTGCGTTGGCCAGGCCTTCCTGCTGAAGGAAGGGCAGACCCTGCTGCGGCTCGGCGGGGTCCCAGAGTTCCAGGACGAGATAGGACTTTTTATAATCTTTGGAGAATCCCTCATAGCCGGCAATCAGGTAGGGTCCAGGCGCCCAGCAGAGAGCGTGGACAGATATTGTGCCCACAACAGTGAATTGATTGGTGTACCCTGACGCAAAGCCAGAGAGGTCAGATGTATAGACATAGATCTTTGTGTCGAGAGTCTTTGTATCCATTCCCGCGTTTCCTATAGCCAGCATGTCAGCTTTAGGAGACCAGGCCAGTCGTAGAGATGTATCTATGCCAGCATCAAGCAGGCTTTTTGCCGCCGGTTGCGTCATCTGGCCGCTACTATTCCAGAGCATGACCTGGTTATCCCGGGCCGCTGAGGCCAGTATGTTGCTGAGCGGTGACCAGGCGAGCGCGGAGATAGGCCTGTTATGTCCAAGAAGCGCAATGGGCGCGTTGCGATCGAGCGCTAGTTTCGGATGCGACTTCAAGTGCGCTGTTTGCGGTTGCGGAGAAGCATGCAGCGCCGAGCTAATGGCCCAGGCGCCCAGGCCGCCGGCTGCGACGACCAGCGCCGTGCCGCCGACGAGAGCCTGACGGCGGGTAATGCCAGTATGTGTGCCTGGAGAGGTGAGCTTGCCATTGTCTGGGAAAGGCGGAGGCGCTGGCGCCGTTTGCTGACCGTAGCGGGCATCGTAGTCTGTAGACGCCGTAATCCCCATGGGTGACAGCGGGTGCCTGATGAGTGTAGTATCAAGCGCCGGGCCGGCCAGTGCTTGTTGCAAGTCAGTGACGAGCGCCCGCGCCGAAGGGGGACGCTGGGCGGGGTCTTTGGCCAGGCCTTGCAGTAGGACCTGC
The DNA here is from genome assembly GCA_039937055.1 of Ktedonobacteraceae bacterium. Classification (GTDB taxonomy): domain Bacteria; phylum Chloroflexota; class Ktedonobacteria; order Ktedonobacterales; family Ktedonobacteraceae; genus JALYTT01. The sequence continues at coordinate 1,738 of JBDTHH010000476.1, forward strand.
TCGACCCGCAGAGAGAGCGTAGGGTTGACCTGGCGCGGTGGCGGTGGCGGTGTGAGCATATGCTGGATCATTGTTGCATAATCGGTATCGGCGACGAATGGCAGGCGCCCGGTGAGCAGTTGATAGGCGATCACCGCCAGGCTATAGTTGTCGCTCGCGTCTTCCGCCCGCCCCTGCGCCTGTTCCGGGGCCATGTATTTGGGGGTGCCGAAACCCCGGCCCGTTTGCGTGAGCGACTCTTCGCGATCAGAAAGGATGCGGGCAATGCCGAAGTCGGCCAGGAGCAGCCAGCTCGCATCGCGTAAGAGCATGTTGTTGGGCTTAATATCGCGATGTAAGACATGGTGCTGGTGTGCATAATCGATGGCCTCTGCCGCCTGTGTCAGGTAGATGAAGGCTTCGCTGACCGGCATGAGCGCCTGCTGCTGCGCCAGGTGCGCGATGCGATCCCCCAGGGTCCCTCCTGCGACGTAGGGCATGACGATGTAAGTGATGAGCTGCCCGTTAGGCAGCGCTTGCTGGCCATAGTCGTGTACCGGCAGAATATGCGGGTGGTTCAGCGCGGCCGCCGCGCGGGCCTCGCGCTCGAAACGCAGCGCGTACTCGCTATCGCGCTGGCTGTGGGGCGGTAATGTCTTGATGGCTACGCGTCGCTTCAGGCGTGGGTCTTCCGCCAGCCAGACATCGCCCATGCCACCCTGAACGATCACCTGGAGCAGTTGATAGCGTCCCAGAGTCATCCTGGATGCCTGTTGTGCCGTATCACCTTCGTGCATCTGTTCTCATCCTTGCGTCTAGCTGTGCCGATTTCTCCACGCCGCTTTGTATCCCTGGTCTGGTGCTGCTCTTAGGGACAATCCTACCATATTCACCGTCATGGATATATACGTCATAGGACGAATGTATCTCGCACCAATTGCGCTGAAGGGGGACGATTGGCGCTACTCCCCTGCCGCCGGCTTTATCGAAGGGAACCTCACGCAATGGGTGGCTTCAGGGTCTGCTTTGGCTGTTGTGTGCTGGCCTTCTGCCAGGTAGACTGGAATAGTCCACTGATACCTGGTGTTGCCATATCATAAGGTCTTGTTTTCGCCAGGGATATCCCTGCAACGTACGTGTCTATCATACTGAGGATTTTCAGCGCATGAAAAAAATCTATCCGCATAGCTATTCTTTCTGGAACTATCTGGGACGGCTCTTTATCTTAATCTGTGGCCTCTTTGTCTGCGCGCTTGGGATTGTGACGACCTATCTTGCTGGCATGGGGTTGGGGCCGTGGGATGTTTTGCATAAGGGCGTGAGTCTGCATACTCCGCTCTCGTTTGGTCAGGCCAGCATCGTTGTCGGGGCCATAGTGATTATGGTTGGCCTGCTGCTGAAGGTCTGGCCGGGCGTGGGGACACTCCTCAACATGCTGCTCATCGGCATCTTTGTCGATTTCCTGCTGCGTATGAACTGGCTGCCGGACCTGAGCCGCGACTCCTGGTTGCTGCGACTGCCGGTGGATGCTCTGGGAGTGTTTCTTATGGGCTTTGGTACCGCTCTCTACATCTCGCCGCGCCTGGGAGCCGGCCCCAGAGATGGCCTGATGCTGCGCCTCAACATGCTCACGCGCGTGCGCATCGCTATTGTGCGCGCCATCATAGAGTGTTCGGCCTGCCTGGTAGGTTTTTTGCTGGGTGGCCCCGTTGGCATCGGCACCATCCTCTTTGCGCTGGGCGTCGGCCCGGCGGTCGAGGCGGGTTTCTGGCTGATCAAAAAACTTCGCTCTCTTGTGGGACTGTCACTCGCAGTCGCTCATTCGCCACAGACACCTGAATTGGCGTCTGACCTCGTACCTCCCCATCCAGAGTTACATCCCGTGGATCGGCGTCCGTCGTGATCGTCACGCCGCGCGCCCGCATGTGATGGATGCCTGGAATACCTGAAAGTTCGGCGGGATGATGCAGCAGGAGATGCTCATGCGGGTTATCTGCCGAAGGTTCCACCTGCTGCTCTCTGGGCGTGAAGAGCCGGGCCAGGGCGATGCTGATATCCCTGAAATCGATGTTATCGATTACAATGATGTCCAGTAAACCATCGCTGATACTTCCGCCGGGAACGGCGAGCTGCCACTGTCCACCAAATATGGGGGCATCGATGATGGCGACCTGGAGCGCGTGACAGTGAAGCCTGCTAAGCTCCTCGGACATACCTGGGGAAGGGGTAAGTCCCTCTCCTGGCGTTGGCGCTTGTGGTAGTGCCAGGCCATCGAAGCGAAGCTGGACTTCCAGGGCTTCATACTTGCGTAGGGCCTCCAGCGCGGCAAGGGGGTAGGTCAAGCGCCCGTAGCGCTGGCGAAGCGCGACGCTGGTTGCCAGGCGCGCGAACTGCACATTGAGTCCGACTGTGAGCGCGTGCGCGAAGAAGCCCAGCTTCCTGGAAGGTACATGAGTACGTACAGGCCCACGCTGGTGGTCGCTCGTCAGGTGTGGGGTCTGCTCGGCCGGGCGCGCCATGCCGACATCGATCTCTTGTTCTCTGCCCCAGGCAATGGTATCGGCCGCCTGGGGGAGCGTGAGAGGGATGCGTAGTGAGCGCGCGATATCGTTTGAGGTGCCGAGTGGCAGGATGCCCAGGATGGGACCAGCGCCGACGATGTGACTGATCACCCCGCCCACCAATCCATCCCCACCGGCGGCAATCGCTACATCGATGCCTCTCTCCAACCAGCGCGGCCCCTGAGCCGGATGGTTATCCAGTTCGGCTATGGGGACAACCAGGTCTAGCTTTATGCCTACCTGCTCAAGGTAGGCCAACGCTTGATCTAACTCCAGGGCCCGACCTGAATGCGGGCTGTGTATCACGACTGCTTTACGATGTGCGGGCACGATTTCTTTCTTCTGCTTCTCTCTAAAGATGCCTGTTGTGTTTATCCCACGTATATATGCAGTATAGCGTGTGGTCGGGAGGGAACGCAAATGTGGGCATACCCGTTACTCGAAGCGCTCCAGGGGATCGGGTCCAACAAACATGCGGCGCGCTAGCCCCTTGTCGTCGCATTCAAACCGTACAGGCTCTCCAATATTCCCAAAACTATCCCCGTGTACCATTTTGAACTGATCACCTTTTTCATAGCGTAATTGATGAAAATCCAGGGCCGGGTTTGTGCTGGCGGGATCGTACAGCAAGAGGCCGTTGTTGACGGCGGCGACCGCCACATCTTCCCAGATGCATCTGAAGTTTCCTTCGTACCGCTCGATGTTTTCGACCCTGGTACTGGGCGGCGCGAACTCTTCAAAACGCGTGATGAGATAGTCAATAATTTGGAGTGCGCCGTCTACCAGGTCCTGTGAGGGCGCATCAATGGCGTTCGCCAGGATGACCACGCCAATGGTGCGCCCTATATCGATGCCGAACCTAGATTTATAGCCCTGGAAGCTGCCCCCGTGCCCATAGATGCGCCTCTCGTTGATCTTCCATGTCTGGAACCCCAGACTCCAGTCGGAGTCGCTTCCTTCGCGTAGCCACTGGATACGCCGCATCTCGCGTTTGCTCGCGTCCGCCAGCAGGCGGGGATGGCCCTCGAATTGCGCCAGCATAAACTGGCAGAGATCTGTGACGTTTGAGGAGAAACCGGTCGCCGACGCCATCGCACGCGTCTCAATACGAGGGAAGGCCACGCGTTCCTGGCCTGGTATGGCCCGGCTATAGCCCAGTGCCAGGTGTTTGCCGATGTCATCTGTCACTGCTGGTGCGGTATGCGACAGGTTGAGCCGCTTCACAATATGTTTATTCACAAACGCTTCGTAGGACATACCGGAGGCGACCTTGATCACTTCCCCCAGAATGGTAAATCCCAGGTTGGAGTATTTCCATCTCTCGGCGGGCGCGTAGGTCATGGCGCCGGCCGTGATATGCTGTTGTATCTGATCGAGGGAGGGGAACTGAAAATCGGTCCAGTGCGGGGTATCGCCATCGCGATCCAGGCCGGCGGTATGCGTGAGCAGTTGGCGGATGGTAATCTGGCCTGTCCGTGGATCGTGTTTCGATGTAAACCAGGGCAGGTAGCGCCGCACACGATCGTCGAGATGCAGCTTCTCTTGCTCAAAGAGTTGCAACACGGCAATGGCGGTAAATATCTTTGAAAAAGAGGCGATGCGGTAACATGTCGTCGGGGTGGCGGGGATCTTCTGCTCGATATCCGCGTATCCGTACCCCTGGCTGAAGATCGCCCTGTCCTTGTATACTATGCCCACGGATAGCCCTGGCAGGCGGTCAGCCTGGACTTTGTAGGCTAACCAGCGGTCGATCACTTTCGTGGCGCTCTTAAGGGGCGTGGCGAGATCCATCAACGTTGCTCCTCTATAAAGGTTGCTCCGGGCGAGAGCCGTCCCTGTATTGTAGGCTTTGTCAGGAGTTACGTCAACTTTACACGTCTTCTTTATAATTGCCAGAACGAGTCCGCTGTGTTTACCATGGGGAGTTCGTATTCTCTAACCTGGTTTTGATTCCACCTGGTTCGCTCCGTCTTTTTCTGTAGAGATCATCTTGAGAGGTAGACATGGAACAGCTTCCCTGCCCACGTTGCCAGGAACTTTTTGAACGGAGCGATCGCTTCTGTAAAAAATGCGGATTGCGAAAAAGCAAACCATTTTCGCAAAAGCAATGGTGGTCAGTGGGTCTGCTCACCAACCTGCTGATTGTTTTGCTTTGTGTTGTGCTCAGAGAAAAGATCATCACTTCCGAAGGCTATCAGCCAGATATCACTACTGGGGTAACCTGGCTGATGTTTGGTATTCTCGGCCTCTTTCTTCTGATTCCCACCTTCTTTCTCTACCAGATCTCTCGTATTCTCTGGTTACGCATGCGCGGTCTGGTGGGATCAGGAGAAGTTGTAGCCCATCGCGAATATGCTGCACCAAAGGGACGAACTCGCGAAGTTTCGGTGGTGGAATTTACACCAGATCTTGCCCAATCCTCTGTCTGTCAGGTAGAAGACTGGGCCTGGGTGACCTCATTGTCTCTCCACGAAAAGGTCAAGGTACTCTATGATCCCTACAACCCTGGTGGATGTGCGTGGGTAGGATCAGGGTTGATCGATCTCATGCTCTTTGGATTTTTTGGCCTGGTCTTTTCCAGCTTGCCGGTAATTGGAATAGTGCTTGTGTTGCGGGCACCTCCTATGTCTGTGTGAAGCGTGGTACAGATGGGGTGGTATAGTGTGAGTTATGTAACATAGAAGAGAGGGCAAGATGGGTATCATTCACCGCTATCACGGCAGAGAGAACGGCGAGTTGCGCTGGCAGGATGTGCCGGTGCGCGCGTACGGGCCCGAAAATAGCGCGGCCGAGGGGGCCACGCGCCAGGTGCTGGTGGGCAACGACGAAGGGGCGCCGAACTTCCACCTGCGCTACTTTGCCGTGCAGCCGGGCGGCCACACGTCGCTGGATCAGCACGCGCACGAGCATGGTGTCTATGTGCTGCACGGAGGCGCGCGCCTGCGCCTGGGCGACGAGGAGCATGAACTGCATACCGGGGATGTCGTCTACATCCTCGGCAACGAGATTCACCAGTTCTTTGCCCTTGGTGACGAGCCGTTTGGCTTTCTGTGCGTTGTGCCGGCCAGGAGATAGCAGCAATGTTAGCCGTCGAGTATCACAGCAACAGTGATGTGCGTATCGTGGAGCGTCCCATCCCGGCGCTTGGTCCAGGAGAGTTGCTGGTCCGGCTCCAGGCCTGCGGCATCTGCGCCAGCGATGTCATGGAGTGGTATATGCGCCCGCGCGCGCCCGTCTATCCAGGCCATGAGCCAGTGGGTGTGGTGGAGGAGGTGGGAGAGGGCGTTGAGCAGTTCGCGCTCGGGCAGCGCGTCTTTGTGCATCACCATGTCCCCTGCATGGTCTGTCACTTCTGCCAGCGCGGTTCGTTCTCGCAGTGTCCCACCTTTCGCGCTACGCGCCTCGACCCCGGCGGCCTGGCGCAGTACATACGTGTTCCCGCGCCGAATGTGCAGCTTGACGTGCTGGCGCTGCCGGAGGATCTCGCGTTCGAGGCCGCGACGCTCATTGAGCCGTTGGCCTGTTGCGTGCGCGGCATCACTCGCGCGCAGCTCCAGGCGGGCGATAGCGTGCTGGTGCTGGGCGCGGGCAGCAATGGCCTCATGCTGGCGCAACTGGCGCGGCAGCGCGGTGCCGTGCGGGTCATGATCGTTGATCCCATCGCCTATCGCCGGCAGCGTGCCCTGGACGCGGGCGTCGATCTCGCGCTCGATCCACAGGAGGGGGCGCTGCTCGATCAGGTATGTGCGGTGAATGCTGGCCGCAGGCCCGACATCGTGATCGTCACGCCATCCAGTATCGGCGCCATGCGAGAAGGCATTGAGCTTGCTGGCCCCGGCGGAACCGTGCTACTGTTCGCGCCACCGCCGCCGACCGAGGTGCTGCCTGTCACCCCTCATCAACTCTTCTTTCAAGAGATCACGCTGCGCACCAGCTACTCGGCCGGACCATACGAGACCCGCCAGGCGCTGGACCTCCTGCGCAGCCGGCGTATCTTGCCTGAAAGCCTGATTACCCATCGTTTCGCGTTGCAAGATGCCGCGCAGGCCTTTCAACTGGTAGCGAAGCCTGGAGATGCACTGAAGGTCGTGATCGTGCCGTAGCGCGTGTTTTGCATATTGTATTTGAGCCACTTCTCAAATATACTTCAGGATAATGAGTTTGTGATCGACTAGTGATCGCTAGAGAGGTTTCCCTTCCTGCAAAGCTAGATTCGCCATGCGGTGCCCGGCGATAGTGTAAGGCGAGAGCACGCTATCGGCTCCTGCCAGTGTGAGCTTCGCCTCTGTCTCAGTGTGGTTCGCACGCGAGACGATGTACAGCTTGCTGTTGAGATAGCGGGCCGAGAGGGTGATGGAGATGTTGTGCGCGTCATCTTCGGTGGCGATCAGTATGCCCTTCGCATGCTGAATGCCGGCCTCGCGCAGGATGTCGTCGCTGGTGGCATCACCCAGGACTGTGAGGTAGCCGCGCTGGATGCAGCTCTGGGCCGTAGCCTCCCTGTCGTCGATCACAACCAGCGGTTTGTGTGCCGCCGTCAGATCCTCGGTGATCTGTGAACCGACACGTCCGAAGCCGCAGATAATGTAATGGTCGCTCAGGGCGGCGATCTTCTTATCCATCATATGTCTCCTGATTGCCTGGTTTAAGTGGCCTTCAATGATGAACTCCATACCCGCACCAAAGGTATAGAGCAGTGATCCTACCCCCAACACAATCACAGCGATAGTGAACATGCGCCCTGCCTCTGAGAGTGGATGGACGACGTTGCCTGCCGTGGCCATCATCCCGATGGACGTATAGAGCGCATCGCCGAACGAAAGGTTTTCGATCAGTATATAGCCAAGCGTACCCAGAGCCAGGACGCTGAGTACAAGGCTGATAGCGATCTTGAGATGCCGGAACGAGCTGGGCGTATTCATAGAGATCTGGCCTTATGATGTGGTGCTGTTAGCACGTATGCACGCTACTATCAGCATATCACCTTTCCATGATTGGGTAGAAGAAATAGGGCCTGGTTCAAGCCAGCCCGCGCGATGATGAATTTTAACAACCAAGATCGGCAATCATGACACGTTCTTCCCCCTTCGTAGCTGCGCGATTGATCGCGCAGCTACGAAGGGGGAAGAACGTTTGCCATGGGCCGGGTGGAAGCAAAACATCAGCTTGCCCTCTCAGGCCCTATAGCCTACAATAGAAGGACATCCAATGGTTAGCACACGAGTATATCTTGTATAAAAAGAGGGAACGAAGATGACAACAGCACAAACAGAAACTCAGGTACAGCAGTGGACAAACCTGGCGCAGCAGTTGCGCGTGGATAGCATTCGCTGTACGACAGCGGCCGGCTCGGGACATCCCACATCCTCCATGTCGGCGGCGGACCTGATGGCGGTCCTGCTCATGGGGTATTTGCACTATGACTTTGACACCCCGCAGAACCCGAACAATGACCACCTGATCTTCTCGAAGGGGCATGCCTCCCCGCTGCTCTATTCGCTGTACAAGGCGGCGGGCGCAGTAACCGACGAGGAATTGCTGACGCTGCGCAAGTTTGGCAGCCGCCTGGAGGGGCACCCGACGCCGGTTCTCCCCTGGGTAGATGTGGCGACGGGTTCGCTGGGTCAGGGCCTGCCTATCGGTGTCGGCATCGGGCTGGCCGGGAAGTACCTGGATAAGTTGCCCTATCGCATCTGGGTGCTGCTTGGCGACAGCGAGATGGCCGAAGGCTCGATCTGGGAGGCCTTCGATCATGCATCCCACTACAAACTGGACAACCTGGTAGGCATTCTCGACTGCAACCGCCTGGGCCAGCGCGGCGAGACCGAACTGGGCTGGAACACCGAAGCCTACGCGGCGCGCGCCAGGGCCTTCGGCTGGAATGCCATCGTGATCAACGGACATGACTACGATGAGATCAACAACGCCTATGCTCAGGCCTTCAAGAATACCGGCTCGCCCACGCTGATTGTGGCCAAAACCATCAAGGGCAAGGGCGTCTCTTTCCTGGAGAACGTCAATGGCTGGCATGGCAAAACGCTCAATCAGGAGCAAGAACAGAAGGCTCTGCAAGAGCTGAACTATGTGCGCAGCCAGACCTACCCGGTGCAGAAGCCAGAGAATCGCCAGCCGGCGCCAGAGGCGGCGAAGCAGGAACTGAAGCTGCCAACCTACGATCAGCCGGTTGCCACCCGTAAGGCGTATGGCGATGCCTTGCTGGCGCTCGGCGCCGCCAACCCCGATGTCGTGGCTCTGGATGGCGAGGTCAGCAACTCGACCTACGCCGACGAATTCGGCAAGGCCTATCCTGAGCGCTTCTTCGAGCAGTATATCGCGGAGCAGCAGCTTGTGGCGGCGGCGGTCGGCATGAGCGTGCGGCATAAGATCCCCTTCGCCTCAACCTTCGCGGCCTTCTTCTCGCGTGCCTATGACTTCGTTCGCATGGCGGCGATCTCGCAGGCCAATATCCGGCTGGTAGGCTCTCACGCGGGCGTCTCCATCGGCGAGGATGGCCCGTCGCAGATGGCGCTGGAGGATCTAGCGATGATGCGCGCTGTCTTTGGCAGTACGGTGCTCTATCCCTGCGATCCCAACCAGGCGGCCAGGCTAACGGCGTTGATGGCTGAGCACAAGGGTATTGTCTATATGCGCACCACGCGCGAGGCCACACCTGTGATCTATGGGCCTGACGAGGAATTCGCTGTTGGTGGCAGCAAGGTTGTGCGCCAATCGGCCAACGACCAGGCCACGGTTGTCGCCGCCGGTATCACGCTGCACGAGGCGCTCAAGGCCTACGACCAGTTGAAGGGCGAGGGCATCCTGATTCGCGTCATCGATGCCTACTCGGTCAAGCCGATGGACGGGGAGACCCTGCTGCTGGCGGCCCAGGAGGCGGGCAACAAGTTCGTCACCGTCGAGGATCACTGGCCGGAGGGCGGACTTGGAGAGGCCGTCATGGAGGCCTTCTCAGAGCGTGATGGCCGCCTACCCCAGATTGTGAAACTCGCTGTCCAGTCGCTGCCCGGCTCCGGCAAGCCAGCCGAGCTGATCGAGGAGGCCGGTATCAGCGCCCACCATATCGTGCAGGCGGTTGAGGCGCTTGTGCGCCCCAATCGCTAAGTTTCGTGTCGGTTCTCCCGTAGCGCGTGGCTTGCCTCGCCGTCCTGGT
>JBDTHH010000477.1:0-5784 GCA_039937055.1 Ktedonobacteraceae bacterium
ACATGAAAGGCCAGCAGCACCTCTCCACCCGGTCGCAGCACGCGCCAGAACTCGCGTAGCACGGTGGCTATCTGGGTGCGCGGAATGTGAATGATCGAGTAGAACGCTGCAATGCCGCTCCAGCTCCTGTCGGCTACCGGCAGTGCTATCATATTCCCAACACGAAACTCGATATCGTCATTGAGTTGCCGCGCCAGCTCAATCATACGCGGCGAAAGATCTACACCCAGCACGTGTGCGCCTTGCTCGTGAAGATAACGAGCAACATGCCCTGGCCCACAGCCCAGGTCGCAGATGGGGCCAGGGTTTCCCATGGTTGCGGCGAACCGCGCCAGCCACTCACGGTCCAGTGGCTTATGTTCCAGTTCGTGATAGATATGCGCGATGTACTCTTCTGCCAGGGCATCATAGCTGGAACTGACCGGAAAATACTCGTTCATCGATGTTCTCCCCTATGCGGCTCTCACAAGCCATATTCCACGCGCCAGTCGGCCAGTATCCTCAATGCTTGCTGAAGCAGTGCTTGATGGGCGAGATCGTTCAGCCAGCGGCTGACGCCTGAGGGATGCGGCAGGGGCAACAGCAGCATTCCCTCGCGCTCCTCGAAGGTGCCGATGATATTTTCCAGGCGGACTTTACCGAAAAATGCTTCGATGGCCATTGTACCAACCAGCAGGATAACCTTCGGGCGCACGATACATAACTCGGCCTCCAGGTATGGCCGGCACAGCGCCATCTCCTGTGGGGAGGGGCGGCGGTCACCGTTGCTGCGTGGGTTGCGTCCGGGATCGCAGCGAGTCAAGGAACTCAGATAGGCCTGTTGGTGGAGGGAGCCTGGCAGGAAACCTGCCTGTTCCAGCCACTTCTGCAGGATGCCACCACCCGGTCCGCTGAAGGGCACGCCCTTTGTAACTGAGCGATGCCCTGGCGCCTGTCCGATCACCAGCACGCGATCACTGGCGCGCCCGCTGACAATGGGCTGCGCCTGCTGAATATAGCCCTGGTCCTGGCAGAGGCGACAGGCGAGGATGCGTTGTTGCAATACGGCAATTTCAGTCTCTTTTTGTTGGACCAGCAGTGCCGGTCGGTTGGTAGGCTGTTCGTTAGTCAGATGATTTTTCCTGCTGCTGAGCTGCTACCGGTAGACTCGGTTGCTGGTAGCCAGGCGCGAGGTGACGATACTGCCCCAGATAGTAGGCCAGGGGCGGCCTCTGGCTGTGGTCTGCCGATTTGCCATTTTGTTTGCCAGCGGTCGCGTGGATCTGATTGGCTTCGTCAGCGAAGATGACCTGGTTGCCCGCGCCTATGGCCGTCACCTGCCCAATAAAGATCACATGGTCCCCGCCGGGATACTCGGCGACGATGCGTGCATCGACAAAGGCCAGCGCGCCATCCAGGATAGGCGAGCCGGTTGCTGCGACATGATAGGCAGCATGACAGAAGTTCGTATAGCGCTCATCAGAGGACATCGCGAAGCAGCGCGAGAGTTCCTCCTGCTGATCGGTCAGGATGTTCACTGCAAAGGCCCCGCTCTCGCGGATCGCAGACAGGGTAACGCTCTGTAGATCAACGCATACCAGCACCAGCGGCGGCTCAAGCGAGACCGAGCAGAAGGCATTGACGGTCAGCCCGGCCACTCCCTCGCTTCCCCTGGTGGTGACGACCGTTACACCGGTTGCAAAGCGTCCCATCACCTGCCGGAAAAAGTTCTTTTCGATTGCCATGTAGATGTTCCTTGATAAAAAATGCGCGTTCGCTGTTAGTATGTAGTATCCTCTCCGCTACTATGCTTGTCAACTGTACAAAGGGGCAGGTCAGGATAATTTAAAATGTGCGCAGGTCTTTGCTTCTGTTTTACGTTGACATTGATGGATATCCGCGCATATACTACTTGTATCACAAAATGTAATGTTGGTGCCGGGTGGCCTGATCCGCTTGTTCCAGGCTCGTCGAGGAGTTTTCTCGTCAGCAAGCAAGCGTCAATACGGCAGAATAGGGAAGTTGGTGCAAATCCGACGCAGTCGCGCTACTGTAACTGGCGAGCAACTCATCGCTCTATGCCACTGTCCTCTCTAGAGGGTGGGAAGGCGGGATGAGGGGCGTATGCAGCCAGAAGTCAGGAGACCTGCCCGGCGCTTGTAACGGCAATCCATCTGGTTGATGGTTATGTATTCACCAAAGGATTGCCTGGCTCATGTTCCTTCGCGTAAGAGGAGCGAGCTACCGAGACATATCTCTGGCGCCCGCCCCGGTCTCTGGTTGACTCTCTATCCCACGCGAGGTGACGGCGAGCGTTCCGCTGTCTCGGAGGCTATTACAACATGCGCTCTCGTGTCATCTCTTCCCATCTCTTCCCTATCTTATTGCTCTCGCTGCTTGCACTGCTCACCGCCTGTGGGCAGGGGCAGAGCACAACCGGCAGTACTTCCACACCTGCGCCTACTGCAACATCTGTTCCGGCTCTGGATGCATATGGCACGCCCATCGCCTTCCCCACGAAGGCCCCGCAGCGCATCATCTCGATGGTACCCAGTATCAGCGAGATCCTTGGCGCGTTGAACCTGCAACAGCGCGTGGTGGCCGTCGACTCCTTCACAGACTATCCAGCAGCCCTGGCGGCGCTGCCCAAGATCTCGTCGAATGGCAAGTATAGCATCGAACAGATCATCGGTCTCAAACCCGACCTGGTGTTGAGCTATGGCGGCGATACCCGGCAGTACGACACCCAACTGAAGAGTCAGGGCCTGAATGTAGTGGATCTGCCATCCGCGAACCTCACCCAGATCTTACAGCAGATCCGGCTTGTCGGTCGCCTGACCTTTACGCAGGACGCGGCCAACGGGTTGGCAAGCCAACTCCAGCAGCAGATCGACCAGGTGAAGACCGCGGTTGCTGGCACAACGGCGCCCAAAGCCATGATCGAAGCGGACGATAGTACGCAGAACAAGCCCTATGTGTTTGGCGGCGGCTCCTTTGGCGATGAACTCCTGCGGGATGCGCAGGCCCAGAACGTCTTCGGAAGCAATACCGGTGGCGGTGGTTTCCCCCAGGTTTCCCTTGAGGCCGTGATCAGCGCGAACCCGCAGTACATCATACTCACCGAGGACCCGGCCTATGGCGGCAATGTAGCGGCCGTCTACAAGCGGGCCAACTGGGGAAACATCGCGGCCCTCAAGCAGAACCACGTCTACCGCATCAATAGCAGCCTGCTTGGGCGACCGGGGCCGCGCCTGGTGGAGGGTCTGCGCTGTATTGCCCAGATTATCCATCCAGACAAGTTCTCCGGTGCATTGCCGGCGTATTGTACGGCAAGTGTATAATCTCTGCCTGTATAGTATTGGGTATGCCCATGATCTGAGATGTATACCTTGAAACTCGCGACTCGTAACATACAAACTGAGCACCAGAGCAGGCGAGGGGTACGGGTGCTGCCCGTACCCCTCGCCTTGCTGGCGCTCAGCGTGGCAGTGCTCATCGCCATTCTGGTGGCAGTGAGCTTCGGCGCGGTGCCTATCCCGCTTGATGTTATTCTGCGTATCCTGCTCAACGCTACTGGCGTCTTTCATTTCGCGCGCCAGTGGGACCCCTCGCTGGAGGTGATCATCTGGCAGGTGCGTATGCCGGGCGTGATCGGCGCGGCGGTGGTGGGCGCGGGCCTGGCGGTAGCGGGCACGCTCTTCCAGGGCATGCTGCGCAATCCGCTGGCTGACCCCTTTCTCGTCGGCACCTCGTCGGGGGCGGCCTTAGGCGCCGTTATAGCCTTCGCTCTGCCGCTGGATACGGTTTACGGCACGCTCTTCTCGCTGGCCCCGGTTCTGGCCTTCGTGGGAGCACTGCTCACGATGTTGCTGGTCTACAGCATCGCTCGCGTCGGAGGGCGCGCGCCGGTCGTCACGTTGTTGCTGGCCGGGGTGGTAGTCAACTCGGTGATGGTCTCTGTGCAGACGCTGATTTTGACGCTCAGCCCCCATGCCCAGTTTAGTTTGCAGGCCCTGTTCAACTGGCTAAGTGGCGGGATCGTGGTGACCAGTTGGTCACCACTTATCGTGGTGGGCGTAATTATTCTCGCCGGCATCTGCGGCTCGTGGGCCTTTTCTGGCGTATTGGATGCCCTCGCGCTGGGCGAGGAGGGCGCGGCGCACCTGGGCCTGCATGTCGAACGAGACAAATTCATCATCATCGTGCTGGGTTCGCTGCTGACGGCGGCCGCGGTCTCCATCAGCGGGCTGATCGGCTTCGTGGGCCTGGTGACCCCGCATGTGATGCGCCTCGTGTTGGGTCCGCGCCATCGCCTGTTGTTGCCCGCGTCCGCGCTGGGTGGCGCCATCTTCCTGACGCTGGCCGATCTGCTGGCGCGCGTGGTCATCGCGCCCGCTGTGCTCCCGGTGGGCATCTTTACCTCGCTGGTGGGCGCCCCGTTTTTTCTGTTCCTGCTCAGACGCAACAAGCGAGAGTACCTGTGGTAAAGCAAGAAGATGTGCGAGCGCCGTTGCTGGAGGTGCGCGATCTCACATTTGGCTATGGACGCGAACCCATTCTCTACAATGTCTGTATGCAGGTGCAGGCTGGCGAGATGTTGGGTCTGCTGGGGCCGAATGGCTCCGGCAAAACTACCTTGCTGCGCCTGCTCAGCGGCGTGCTCTCGCCCCGGCAGGGCACGGTCTTGCTGGAAGGACGCGATCTGCGACAGTGGGGACGGCGCGGTGTGGCGCGCCGGATCGCCGTTGTGTCCCAGGAGTTGTACATGCCCTTTGCCTTCACAGTGGAGCAGATGGTCAGCCTGGGACGCACGCCCTTCATCAACCTGCTCGGCTCTCAGAGCAAGCATGATCGTGCCAGCGTGCAGGAGGCGTTGCGGGCAACGGATAGCGCGGCCCTTGGCGAGCGTATCTTCAATGAGCTAAGCGGCGGCGAGCGACAGCGGGTAATGATCGCTATGGCTCTCGCGCAGGAGCCAGGGTTGCTGCTGCTGGACGAGCCCACCTCACACCTGGACATCAAATACCAGGTTGAGACGCTCGCGCTGGTGCAGCGCCTCAATCGCGAGCGCGGTCTCACCGTGATAGCCGCCATGCACGATCTCAACCTCGCAGCGCGCTATTTCCCGCGCCTGGTGCTGTTCCAGCGCGGCATTGTCGCCGATGCCGGTCCCGCCGAAGTGCTGGAGCCAGCCCTGCTCAGCCGCGTCTATGGTATCGAGGTACATGTGGGTATCCTGCGCGGCGCTGAGCACCTGAGCGTGCTACCGCCGAGCATGCAGGACGAGCGCCATCCACAGCCGGGAGCGCGCGTGCATGTGATGGCGGGAGGCGGTTCCGGCGCACTGCTGATGCGCGCGCTGGCCGACGCGCAGATCCCCTTTATGGCCGGCGCGCTCAATATCGGTGATAGCGATCATACTCTGGCGCTGCGCCTCGCCAGCCAGGTGATTACAGAGCAGCCCTATGCTCCCCTTTCCCCTGAGACCCTGGCGCAGGTGCGTGCCAGCCTGGCGCATGTGTCCCTGCTCATCATCTGCCCGGTCCCCATCGGTCCTGGCAACCTGGCCCTGTTGCGCGAGGCTCTGGTGGCGGCCCAGCAGGGTGTAGCGGTCGTCATGCTGGCAGATGCCATACCTGATATCCCTCCGGCCGTCGGTGATGATCTCCTGCGGCATACCGGGGTAGGGACGCGTGATTACACGGACGGGGAAGGTGTGAAGCTAGTACACGAGATGTTGCAGGCGGGGGCGAAAGTTGTCCATACTGTTGGCGAGGTTGTAGAAGTTGCCCGGACTGGATACGC
>JBDTHH010000478.1:0-2731 GCA_039937055.1 Ktedonobacteraceae bacterium
GCGCTACGGGTCGATGGGCGCGTATCTATTCTTCGCCTTCCCTCCCTTCCTCGATTACCTGGATGATTTCACGGTGTCCATTCTGCTTCTCGCACATATGGGGGCCGTCATCGAGCGGCATGCCACACAATGGGCAGACGGGGCGCCCGGAACCGACGATCCTGGTGATGCTACCGGTTAACTCCTGCGCCTGTTCGAGCGTAAAGGATAGGGACACGGCCAGGTCTTCGCGCACACGCGGTCGGACCTCCTCGCCCGGCATCATGATGATCTCCAGCGGGACGGCGATCAACAAGAAGAGCGAGCTTTGCTCGTTGTAAGTGAGCCTGAGCTGCGCCACCTGAAACTCATCACCGGGGAGGCCAGGGAAGTCGGCGGGCATGCCCGCCGATGGCTCCGGCGCCGCCGCCTGCGCTTCGACGCGCAATACCTGGCCCTCGGTGATATGAGCCAGCAGGCGGTCTACCGCCACTGAGAGCGTGCTCAGTTGCTCTTTCTCCATCCACATCACGGCAGTACCCCGGCTGCTGCGCGCAAAGAGGCGGAACCGTCGTTGTCCAGGCTGACCGACGGCCTCAGCTCCAAGTAGTTCCACAATACCTAGATCTGTACTCATGTTTCTCCTCCAGCTTTCCCCTTTCGTGCATAGGTAGAGCCGCCCGTGTGCGCGGCCGCCTCACCTGGCTAATAGCCACGGCGCGCTTCATAGAGATTGCGCAAGGGCTGACCGGCGCGATAGCGGCGCAGGTTATCGACGAAAAGCGCAACCAGCCGCTCGTCATAATAGACCGTCTCTCCCGAAATATGCGGCGTCAGAATCACGTTGGGCATCGTATAGAGTGGACTATCGGCCGGCAATGGCTCTTCCTCCGTTACGTCGAGCCCGGCCCCGGCAATCCAGCCTTCTCTCAGCGCCCGGATCAATGCCTGCTCATCAACGACGCGCCCACGCGCTATGTTCACCAGATAAGCACCCTTGCGCATAGCCCGCAACTCAGCTTCGCCGATCATCTTCTCTGTCTCAGGGGTGAGCGGCGTGGCCAGCACCACATAGTCGCTCAGACCCAGTAGCTCGTGCAAGTACGCGGGCGTATAGTATTGATCGATATCCTCGTCGCCTTTACTGGCAGAGCGCTTCATGCCCAGGACTCGCATTCCGAAGGCATGGCCCAGGCGCGCGATGTGGCGGCCGATGCTTCCCACACCGACTATGCCCAGCGTCTGACCAGCTAGCTCCAGTTTCCTCAGATTAAACCAGCTTGTGCTCCCCCAGATACGCCGGTCCTGGAGACGCACGAGTTCGGGCCACGAGCGGTTGAACATCAACATACTGCCAAAGACATACTCGCTAATGGTTGTCGCATGAATGCCGGAGGCGGTTGTAATGATGACGCCGCTATCAGGTTCGAGCAGCCCGGTTGGCCCCAGCGCGTCAACGCCGGCCCCAGGATATTGCAACCAGCGCAAGTGCGGCGCTAGCTCGCGTATGTTCTCCGGCAGCCGAAAGGCGCAGAGCACCTCGGCCTCCGGTACCTGCGCCAGAAACTCAGCATTGTTGGATCGCACGAGCACCTCGGCCTGCGCTGCCTCGCGCAATTCCTCTAACGACTCAGCCGTGAATGGGAACATACTGACGACTTTTAAACCTTCAGTCACGATCAAACTCTCCTTAACAATGGTACGGACTCGCGGGCCTCTCTTCTTCCTTTCTCACGTTTCCCTCAGTCTATCCGAATCACCCCCCTACTGGCAAGTCCCCTCCAATTGCGTAGGAGCGATGGCTTCGCACGTGCAGGTTTTTTTGTGGGGTCATGGAAAAGATAATGGAGGTGTGAGGCGCAATCAAATGAGAGAGGTCGGAACATGGTACTACCGATCTGGACGCAAAGATCGTTATACAATATGATGGATAACACAAACAGGCGCTCCCCGATGCGCAAAGCCTGACCGGGACAGACAATGACACACCTGCTACTTCGATACATACACTGCTATACATATGTAGGGGCATCCCTGGTGGGTGCCCTGGCGGAAGGGATAGATACACATGCTGCTGTTACGATTACGACCTGCTTCAGGGGTGCGCTCATGACGACTCTGGTAACGGGTGCCACCGGGTTCCTGGGTTCCGCGCTGGTCGCCACACTTGTACAACAAAAGCAGCAGGTGCGCGTTCTGGCACGCGATGAGCGCAAAGCACGGGATCAGCTCGGCGATACGGTAGAGATCTGCGTGGGCGATATCACCGATCTCGATAAGGTGCAGCGCGCAGTTGAGGGGTGTACAATTATCTACCATCTTGCCGGCCGCCTGTATCATCCCAGCACGCCGCCCGAATTCTACCGGCACACGCATGTCGAAGGGACGCGCACAGTACTGCGCGCCTGCCAGGGAGCGAGCCAGTTGCGGCGCCTGGTCCATTGCAGCACAACCGGCGTGTTTGGTGAGACTGGCACAACGCCGGCCGCTGAAGAGACTCCATTCGCGCCCACCAACCCCTACGAAGCGACCAAGCTAAAGGGAGAACTCCTGGCGCTCGAAGCCTACCGGGAGCAGGGGCTGCCCGTGACCGTGGTACGGCCGGGACTGGTCTATGGTCCAGGCGATCTCCACCTGCTGGGCCTCTTCGTCTCTATCAAAAAAGGCCTGTTCCGCGTCATTGACGGCGGCCAGGCGCTACTGCATCCCGTCTATATCGACGACATGACTGACGCGTTGCTGCTTGCCGGCG
>JBDTHH010000479.1:0-7643 GCA_039937055.1 Ktedonobacteraceae bacterium
TATACTGAGCCCCTACACATCGGTCAATTGTAGGTGTGCAATGGCGCTCACCTACGTCCTTCCAGCGGAGGAAAAACGTGAACATCATTCTAATCGGCGCTCAGGGGTCGGGGAAGGGGACACAGGCAGAGGAGCTTAGCCAGGCTCTTAGTGCTCCCCATGTTGCCAGTGGGGACCTGTTCCGTCAGGCGTTTGAGGAGAAGACCGGGCTGGGGATGCAGGCCAAGGCTTATGTCGATCGGGGGGAACTCGTGCCCGATAGTTTGACGGTGGCCATGATTCTTGGCAGGCTGGCGGAGCCGGATTGTGCGCGTGGCGTGTTGCTGGATGGATTCCCGCGCACCATCGCGCAGGCTCAGGCTCTGGATGAAGGACTCCGTGGGGTTGGGCGGCATATCGACCTGGCAGTGTACTTGAATGTGCCGCGCGCGGAACTGCTCAAGCGGCTCTCTGGAAGATATATCTGTCGCGCGCACCAGCACGTTTACAACATGAGCTCACGCCCTCCACAGACGCCGGGCGTGTGCGACCTCGATGGAAGTGAGCTATACCAGCGCTCCGACGACACGGGTGAGGCTGTACAGCGCAGATTGGATATCTTTTTTAGTGAGACGATTCAGTTGCATGATTATTATAGTGCCCAACACAAGCTGGTAGAGGTGGATGGGAACCAGAGTATCGAGCAGGTGCAAAAGAGCCTGCAACAGACGATACGAACCTATGAAACTCGGTAATTACATGAGGGGCGGTCCCTTGCGGATGTCCTTGGAGAAAGCATCGTGGCGATCATCATAAAATCGAAGGAAGAACGCGAGAAGATACGCGCGGTAGGCCGGATCGTCTCTGACATGCTGGCGGAACTGCGTAACGCAGTGCTGCCGGGTATGGCCACGGGGGATCTGGATACGCTTGCCGCCGCTGCGTTAAAGCGGCACGGCGCGAAATCCAGCGCTTTGGGCTATCATGGTTACCCCGGCTCTATCTGTACGTCTGTAAACGATGAGGTCGTGCATGGTATCCCCGGCAGCCGCGTGCTCAAGGAGGGCGATATCATCAGCATCGACTTCGCCGCGAACTATAATGGCTGGCACGCGGACTCGGCGATCACGGTACCGGTGGGAACGATCTCGGCGGAGCTGCAGCGTTTGCTGAAGGTGACCGAGGAAGCGCTCTACCGGGGGATCGCGGCGGCGCAGGCTGGCAATCGCTTGCAGGATGTCAGCCGTGTGGTGCAACAGTACGTCGAGGCGGCGGGCTTCTCGGTGGTGCGCCAGTATGGCGGGCATGGCGTGGGGCGCAGTATGCACGAGGACCCACAGGTGCTGAACTATGTGACGCCAGGCCAGTCGAATCCAGTGCTCAAGCCCGGGATGGTGATTGCCATCGAGCCGATGGTCAATGCTGGCGCCAAAGAGACACGCGTGCTCTCAGATTCCTGGACGGTGGTGACCGTCGATCAGAGCTATGCCGCGCACTTCGAACATACCGTGGCGATTACCCAGGGGGACGCGGATATCTTAACGCTGTGAGTCATAAATGATGGCACGTGTATAGGCAACGGCGGATTAAGGAGAGAGAGAGCTTACCCTCTCGACTTCTAGCGACATTTGTGCTATAATTCGCAGTTGGCTATAGCAGTATCATGTGCAGCCATTTGTAGGTATACGTTGCACAGTCGCCAACCCATTGCTCTTGAAACGTAAGGCATCTTGAAAGAGAGCGCCTGCTGACAATATGCGAACTTGCTTCATCGCCATGCGCAAGTGCTGGTTGCACATGGTCTATCTCTTGCAGGCTAGCGAGCAGAAGAAGTATGTACGTGAAGAGCGGGCCCCTGGCTAAAGCGAGGAGCCAGGCGAGGCTTGAGACAAGCAAACGAGAAAGGATGCTATGGCAAAGAACGATGAGATTGCTGTGGAAGGCACGGTAATTGAGGCCCTTCCCAATGCTATGTTTAAGGTGGAAATTGACGAACAGCACCAGATTCTAGCGGTCCTCTCAGGGCGCATTCGCATGAATTTCGTGCGCATTGTACCCGGCGATAAAGTGAGAGTCGTGCTATCACCCTATGATCTGACCAGAGGCCGGATAACATGGCGTGTGAGAACGTGAATGAGGTGGTGTCCTCTCGGCATTCCTTTTCTTCTCATCGGCATCTTTTCTAAACGCGATCAGGTCAGGCAAAGAGGAAAACGCGGCATTGTGCCGGCGTTCGCTCTTTTTGCCTTTGTTCTAATTTTGCTTTTTCTATGAGAAAAGGAGGAAGAGCCATGAAGGTGCGTGCCTCAGTGAAGCCGCGTTGCGAGAATTGCAAAGTCATCCGTCGCAATCGCGTTGTAATGGTGATCTGTAGCAAGGATCCAAAGCATAAACAGAAGCAAGGGTAGGTTGATACCCTTATAGAGCTGGAGGAGAAGATGGCAAGAATTGCTGGCGTGGACATTCCGCGTGACAAACGTGTGGAGATCTCGCTGTGCTACATCTACGGGATCGGCCTGACAACGAGCCGCAAGATCCTGGAGCGAACTCGCGTGAACCCGAATACACGGGTGAAAGACTTGAGCGAAGAAGAGGTGAACCGTTTACGCGAATTCATCGATCGCGAGCACAAAGTCGAAGGCGACCTGCGGCGCGAAGTGGACATGAACATCAAGCGCCTGATCGAGATCGGCTGTTATCGCGGTATGCGTCACCGCCGCAACTTGCCGGTACACGGCCAGCGCACGCGCACCAACGCGCGTACTCGTCGCGGGCCGAAGCGCACGGTAGCGGGTAAGAAGAAAGCGGCCGCTAAGAAGTAAGGAAGGACCAGGAGGACCGAGATAGCATGGCAGATAAAAAGAAACCGACAGGCAGGCCCAGGCGGCGTGAACGAAAATCTGTGCCTCGTGGACATGCACATATTCAAGCAACCTTTAATAACACTATCGTGACGTTGACGGACCCCAACGGGAATGTGCTCTCCTGGGGCAGTGCCGGCGCGCAGGGCTTCAAGGGGTCGCGTAAGAGCACGCCGTATGCCGCCCAGGTCACTGCCGAGACAGCGGCGCGCAAGGCCATGGATCATGGCTTGCGCCAGATCGAGGTCTATGTCAAGGGACCTGGATCTGGACGCGAGGCGGCGATTCGTTCGCTTCAGGCGGCCGGTCTCAATGTCACCTCAATTACCGATGTTACACCTATTCCGCACAATGGCTGCCGGCCGCCCAAGCGGCGGCGCGTATAACTGCGCTATGTGTGCGAGGAGGAGACAATAGATGGCCCGTTATACCGGCCCCGTGTGCAGACTCTGCAGACGTGAGGGGGTAAAACTTTTTTTGAAGGGCGACAAGTGCATGACGAAATGCACCTTAGAGCGCCGCAATAGTCGCCCCGGACAGCACGGCAGTAGCCGCCAGCGCAAGGCGTCCGGCTATGCCACCCAATTACGCGAGAAGCAGAAGGTCCGCCGTACCTATGGCGTACTGGAGCGCCAGTTCCGTAAACATTTTAATGCCGCGGCCCGCCGCCCCGGCAAGACCAGCGAGAACCTGCTGCAGATCCTGGAGATGCGCCTGGATAACCTGGTGTATCGCATGGGTTTCGGCGATTCGCGCGCGCAGGCTCGCCAACTGGTGTGCCACGGACATTTCGCTGTCAATGGTCGCAAAACCGATATTCCCTCTTTTATTGCGAAACCCAATGATGTGATTAGTGTACGCGAGCGCAGTAAGAGCCTGGAGTACTTCAAGACACGCGCCCTGCTACTGGCCCAGAAGGGGGTCCCAAGCTGGCTGCGCCTCGATGTGGACGCGATGTCCGGGCGTGTGCTCTCTCTGCCCTCGCGCACAGAGCTTGAGTTGCCTTTCGATGAGCAAATGGTGGTTGAATACTATCAGGTACGTTGATTCGGCGGATGGGTATATGCCTTCCTTCGCGGCTCCTGCCTTGCGGGGCCATATGAGGGCACTGGACTCTTGGCTACCAGAGTTTCTCGCGCGCGTATCCTGGTCAGGCGCGCTATGCCGGTCGAGGATGCGGAGAGACTCGAAGTAGGCGGTGGTAGAAAAAGAAAGGCAGGTTGGAACCTTGCTAGATATTACTCTGCCTCGCATCAAAAATACGAAAACACAGGGTAACTATGCGAGCTATGATATTGAACCGTTAGAGGCAGGGTATGGGATGACCCTGGGTAATGCCCTGCGCCGTGTGTTGCTGTCTTCGCTTCCGGGCGCGGCGGTAACCTCTATTCGTATTGAGGGGGTGCAACACGAGTTTCAAGACATCCCCAACGTCATGGAAGATGTCACTAATGTTGTGCTGAATATCAAGAAGCTGCGCCTGCGCAGTTTCTCCGATCATCCGGTCTCAATGCGTCTGGATGTCTCGGGTGAGCGCACCGAACGCATCGTCACAGCAGCGGATATAATGGTTCCCAGCACCGTGGAGATTGTGAACCCCGATCTCTACATTGCAACCCTTGATAATGAGAACGCTCATCTGGAGATGGAGCTGGTGGTGGAGACCGGCCGGGGCTACGTACCAGCCGACTCCAAGGAAGATCAGCCAATCGGCGTGATTCCGGTCGATGCCATTTATACGCCGGTGCAGAAGGTCAACTATACCCTTGAGCATACCCGCGTCGGCCAGATGACAAACTATGATAAAATCGTTCTTGATGTCTGGACC
This sequence comes from Ktedonobacteraceae bacterium, assembly GCA_039937055.1. Lineage (GTDB taxonomy): Bacteria > Chloroflexota > Ktedonobacteria > Ktedonobacterales > Ktedonobacteraceae > JALYTT01. The sequence goes on from JBDTHH010000479.1 coordinate 4,669, forward strand.
GATGGCACGATTACGCCGGACGAGGCTCTGCGCCAGAGCGCGGATATCCTGGTGCGCCTCTTCACGCAGCTTGCCAACTATCGTACGGCCTTCGCTGCCGAGCAGGAGAAGCCGCCGCTGAGCAGCCTGCCGATCCCACCGAAGATCTACGAGACGCCTATCGAGGAGCTGGACCTCTCGGTGCGTGCCTATAACTGCTTGAAGCGCAGCAATATCACGAAGGTGGGCCAGGTCCTTTCGATGAACGAGGAAGACCTGCTGGGAGTGCGTAACTTTGGTGAAAAAAGTCTACAAGAGTTGCGTGAGCGCCTGCTTATACGTAACTTCCTCCCGAACCCACGTACCAGCACTGTCGGAGCCGATATGAACGGCGATCACGAAATGGAGGAGTAAGTTGAGGCACCGAATTGCCGGTAACCGGATGAGCATGCCGGAGCCGCGCCGCCGCTCTGCGCGGCGCAACCTGATGGCCGGGCTTATCCGTTACGATAGAATTAAGACGACGGAGGCACGCGCCCGTGCCATCCGCGGCGAAGTTGAGAAGTTGATCGATACTGCCGTCAAGGGGCGCGCCGCAGCCCAGGATCATCTGGCCTCGGTGGTGTCCGATGAGGAAAAAGCCGCCCGCCTGTTGACCTTCGCGCGCCAGGGGCGTTTCTCGCTCGAACATAGAGTGGCCTCCAATGAGGAGCGCGCCGATATGGGCATGCCTCCTCTGACCGATAAGGGCCGCAAGTTCCTGGAGAATAAGCTCAAGGGGCGACGCGAAGAACTGCTGCGCCTCTTCTCAAAGGAAGACGAGGCTGAAAAGGCCCTGGGCGCGGCCTACCAGGCGCTGGTCATCGAACTGCGGGCGCGCCGGCATATTCTGAGCAAGCTGCCGGATGAGCTGGTAGTTCAGAAGATGTTCGACGAACTGGCCCCGCGCTACCTCGGACGCCCCGGCGGCTATACGCGGATCACGAAGCTCGGCCGGCGCAAGGGCGACGCGGCCGAAATGGCCCAGATCGCTCTCGTTTAGCAAGGAAGAGGCGCGCGCACGATGCTAAGGGCACGCTGGATGGCGTCCGCTGCACCAGGTGTCGCGCCCTTGACGGCACATTGACATGAAGATCGTGTGTGGTATTGAATATGATGGCACCGGGTACCATGGCTTTCAGCGCCAGCCCGGTTCCCATGGACCAACCATCCAGGGAACCCTGGAGGAGGCTATCGCGCGCATCTCTGGCCAGGCGGCCGTCATCACGGGGGCGGGTCGCACCGACGCGGGAGTGCATGCCAGTGGCCAGGTCGTGCATTTTAGTAGCGCTGCGCAGCTCACGCTTGAGGTCTGGATGCGCGCTTTGAATGCCGTCTTACCCGCTACGATAGCGGTACGTTGGATCAGGGAGGCGCCTGAACGCTTTCACGCCCGCTTCAGCGCGGTCAGTCGTTCCTACCGCTATACCATCTGGAACGACAGCGCACCATCGCCGTTGCAGGCTCGCTATAGCCTGCATCACGCGCGGCCGCTGGCCGTTGACGCGATGGATGAGGCCTGCACTGCGTTGTTGGGCCGCAAGGATTTCGGCGCCTTTGGTCGTAGCCCTGACGAGACCAACCCGCGCAGACCTGGCCCGCATCATTGTGTGCGCACTATGCTCGAAGCACGCTGTACACGCCAGGATGCAGCTATCTATTGTGATTTTACTGCGGACGCTTTTCTGACGGGCATGGTTCGCAGGATGGTAGGAACCCTGCTGCTGGTAGGGCAGAAGCGCCTGGATCTCGCCGAGTTTGCTACTATTGTGCAACGCGCGGAGAAGACGCACCCTGGTTCAGTGGCCCCCGCGCACGGATTATGCCTGCTGCGGGTTGATTATCCTGGAGAGTTTGGCTAGGGAATAACATGCCAGGCCAGGGAGATGGTCTCCACCAGGGGGCCAGTACACATTAGGAGAACAAAGCATTATGAAGACATATAGCGCCAAGGTTGGCGAACTGGACCCCCAATGGTATATCATTGATGCTGAGGGCCAGATCCTGGGCCGCGTGGCGTCGCAGATTGCGACCCTTCTGCGCGGTAAGCATAAACCCACTTTTACCCCGAACCAGCCATGCGGCGATTTTGTAGTGGTGATTAATGCTGCCAAGATTGCCGTGACAGGCAAGCGTATGGAGCAGAAGATCTATTATCGCCACAGCCAGTATCCGGGTGGCTTGAAGCAGGCCACCCTGCGTCAGGTTCTTGATGGCCGCTACCCAGAGCGCGCGTTGATCCATGCCGTGCGCGGTATGGTGATGCACAACCGCCTGGGCGCTCGCCTGATGGGCCGCCTCAAGGTCTATCCCGGCCCGGAGCATCCGCACCAGGCCCAGAAGCCTATCCCCTGGCAAGGCCCGGAGGCGCTGCTGAAGAGATCTACGCCCGTTGCGGCTGAATAAATAAAGGAAGAGGAGAACTATCTTGGCCGACACTACTAAAGGTGAGTATTATTATGGCATGGGACGGCGCAAGACGGCGGTAGCTCGCGTGCGCCTCTTCCCTAACGGTGACGGCAGTATTACCGTCAATGGCAAGAGCGACAAGGCCTATTTTGGTCGTGAGGCGCTCTCGGCTGTGATTACCTCGCCCCTGCACATACTCGATCTGGGCAACGCGTATAATATGACGGTGCGCGTCGTTGGCGGCGGTAGCAGTGGGCAGGCGGGCGCCATTCGTCACGGAGTGGCGCGTGCGCTCCTGCGGGTGAACCCCGACTGGCGCTCCGCCCTGCGCAAAGCTGGCTTCCTCACACGCGATCCCCGCATGAAGGAACGCAAGAAGCCCGGCCTGAAACGTGCCCGCAAGGCGCCACAGTACACAAAGCGCTAATTCAACAGCGCAGACGTAGGGGCGCCGTTTACAAGCCCGGTGTGATCATGATGCCATCGGGCATGCACGGGCTTGTAAACGGTGCCCCTACGTCTGCGCTCTTAATCCGTCGCGTTTGAAT
>JBDTHH010000480.1:0-7874 GCA_039937055.1 Ktedonobacteraceae bacterium
AAGCCCGCCTGTTCACCGACGGCATCATGATCTCGTCGGTGAACAGGCGGGCTTGTCAACGGCGCCCCTACCCTTCCGTGCCACATGAACCGTGGAAAGCGTTTCATAAAGACCTACCCCTGCAAAGGCGACGGCTTCGGCTTACGGTACGCCTATGCGGCAAGCCACGCCCTACAGGTGGGGGAGCACCATCGATGTGAGCAGATGTTGCAGGGTTTCCGGGGGGTCGGAGCAGAGACCGGAGTGGACGGGTGAGGTCTGGATGATGGTGCTGCGGGGTGAGACGAGCCAGTGGAAGCGCTCCGATTGCGAGAGCTGACCGATGCGGCCGGAGTCCGAGCCTGCGGCGCAGATATGGGGGATGATCTCCAAACGGCCCTGCACCTCGGCGAGATCGACATGTGGCGCCAGGGCAGCCAGGCGCTGGGGGTCAAGGTGGATCAACGCGCCGAGGAAGCCGTTCGTGCGACAGAAGAGGATCACGCCGGCGTTGATAAACTCGCCGCGCTCGACACAGGGCACCACACGGATCACGGCATAATCATAGGAGTTGAGCGCGCGCATTCATAGCCTCCTCCACGAAGATATGCGACGCTTCCAGGCGCGCCAGCAGGTAGGCAACATAGGTGGCCCGCTGCTCGTCGTAGCCGGGAGCGCTGGGATCGCTGTCGAGCCAGGCGTCAGGGATGGTCCGCACAATCTCTTGCAGCAACACGGGCCCCAGGCGACTTTTCAAGAGCGCATCGGCCTCGCGCAGCGCGCTGGCCGCGGGCAGCAACACATGGTCCTTGATCTGAGCAAAGGGCGCGCCGCTGCGTTCCAGGAAGCTGCCCGGCGCGTGATGGAAGTAGAGCGCCGCGCCATGATCGATCAACATCAGGCGTTTATGCCAGAACAGCATGTTGGTGTTGCGCGGCGTGCGTTCAACATTGGTGACATACGCGTCAAACCATACAATTGATGAAGCAAGCAAAGCATCCAGATTCGCGGCATCGAGCGCATCGAAAGCTAAAGACCCCGGCAGGTAGTCGAGAGCCAGGTTCAGGCCGGGGCTGGCCTTCAACAGCGCCTGGATCTCAAAGTCAGGCTCGGAGCGGCCCAGCACGGCATCGACCTCCACAAAGACGATCTCCGGCACCGCGAGACCAAGCGCGCGGCCAATCTCCCCCGCCACCAGTTCCGCGATGAGCGCCTTCGGCCCCTGCCCGGCCCCCCGGAATTTGAGCACGTACAGCCCATCGTCGTCCGCCTCGACAACGGCCGGGAGCGAGCCGCCCTCCCGTAACGGCGTGACATAGCGTGTTGCAGTGACCGTTCGTAACATGTGGCCATTGTAACATAGCACTCAAGACGGAACACCGTATGTTCTGTCCCGTAAATGCTCATACCCTTGACAAACAAAACATAGCAGTGTACTATAACAAGTATGGATATATCCGTAACCGATATATAACCGGAATGTAGAAGAAGAAATGGATAGCGTTTTTCCTGGAGATTGGATGAAGAACACTCAAAGAGACCCCGAGACTTTTCTGCCGCTGACGCCGGCCGTGTTCCACATTCTGCTATCGCTGGCCGATAGCGAGCGCCACGGCTACGGCATCATGCAGGAGGTCGCCGGGCGCACAGACGGGGCTATGCGCATGGGGCCGGGCACGCTCTATGGCACCATCAAGCGCCTCCTGGGGGATGGTTTGATTGAGGCGTCCGGCGAGCGGCCCGACCCGGAGCTGGATGACGAGCGCCGTCGCTACTACCGGCTGACCGACCTTGGACGGCGTGTGCTGCAAGTTGAGGCGCAGCGCCTGGAGCAGTTGGTGCGTGTCGCGCAGGCCAAGAGGGTCCTGTATGGTCCCGAAGCGATGGGAGGTGCCTAATGCAGATTTCTTCGTCGCGTCCAGCAGAACGGCTCTACCGCCTGCTTCTGCTGGTCTACCCGAAGGCGTTTCGCGACGCCTATTGCCGGGAGATGACGCAGACTTTTCGCGCGTGCTATCGCGAGGCACGCCAGCAGGGAAGCTGGGGCCTGCTATGCCTCTGGAGCTTCATCCTGCGCGATCTTGCCGCCAGCGCTTTCGTCGAACATATGAAACGCTTCTTTGCAACAACAAGAATGGAGGACAGCATATTGTTACCACAATTCTACCTTGATATTGCCCAGCGCACCGACATCGGACGCACGCGTCCGAGCAATGAAGATAATATGACCACTGTCGTCCCGGAGGACCCCCAAGTGCTGGCAAAGAAAGGGGCGCTCTTCGTCGTCTCTGATGGCCTGGGGGGCCATAGCGCCGGCGATGTAGCCAGCGAAATGGCGGTGCGCCTGGTGAGCGAGGCATACTATCAAAATGAGAGCGCTGAGATCGCCACTGCTCTGCAACAGGCAGTGGAATACGCGAATAACGAAATTTGTCGTCTCAACGAGTTGAATACCCAGGAGCCAAAACACGCCATGGGTACCACCTGCGTCGCCGCTGTGCTGCAAGGCGCCGCAGTCTATGTCGCGAACGTCGGTGACAGCCGCGCGTATCTTCTGCGCGACGGCCAGCTCCGCCAGATCTCGCGGGACCATTCCCCGGTTGCCGACATGGTACGCGCCGGTCTGCTGACGGAAGAGCAAGCACGTACCCACGAGAAAAGAAACATGATTAGCCGCAGCCTGGGAGATGGCACGGTTGAGGTGGATACCTTCACCGAAGCCGTGCAGAGCGGCGACACGCTGATCCTCTGTACCGATGGCCTCTCCGCCGTGCTGGGCGACGAGGAATTGCGCGCCATCGTCGAGCAATACGGACCTCAGGAGAGCGTGGAGCACCTGATAGCACGCGCCAATGAGCAGGGAGGCCCTGATAACATCACAGCCATCGTCGTACGCGTCTCCGTGTAGAGGAGCGTCCCGTAGGGCATCGGGGGCCACACCGGGGGGCGCAGGCCAGCGGCGCCCCTACACGAAAGGTCCGGCACCACCTGGGGGCCATTGTTTCATGTAGGGGCGCCGCTGGCCTGCGCCCTGGACTGTTATGTATGCCGCACAACCGAGCGGCGGGCCTCCTGGATATGATGCGCCACCCCGCTGTGATAATCTTCTTCGCCGCGACTATATGGATCAGTGTGGATAATCACCTCGGAGACGCCTTTGATGGTATGGAATAGCTGATGGCGCACCTCTTCGCCGATGGCATGAGCCTTCACCAGGGTCAATTCAGGGTCCACCTCGATGTTCAAGGCTATATGCAAGGTATGCCCGACCCAGCGCGCGCGCACATCGTTCACACGCTCGACGCCCGCTACACCACTGGTGGTCTCCATAATCGAGGGAACGATATGCGCGTCAACGGAATCAAGCAGGCGCCGGATAACGCTGCGCGCGGTGGAGTACACGACGGTTAAGATGATGACGGTGATCACCAGGCCGGCGAGCGGGTCCATCAGGCGCACTCCGAATGCTACACCGATCAGGCCAACGAGGGCCGCCAGCGAGGTAAGCCCATCGACGCGCGAGTGCTGGCCATCGGCGATCAGTGGCACGCTGTTGATGCGCCGGCCCACCGTGATTTTGTATTGCGCCAGCGCCTCGTTGCCGATGATACCGACCGCCGCCGCCGCCATGCTCAGAGGGAGCTGCGTGGGCACCTGGCCGCTGGTCAACTTCTGGATCGACTCGACGGCGCTGGCGACGGCGCTGGCGACGATGATCAGCACTATGAAGATGCCCGCCAGGTCTTCACCGCGATAATAGCCGTAGGTGTAGCGCTCGTTGATGGCGCGCCTGGCGATCACAAAGGCAATCCAGAGCGCTACAGTGGTCAATACGTCGCCAAAGTTATGCAGGGCATCGGCGAAGAGTCCGGCGCTCCCCCCGATCAGCGCCATAGCGAATTGAATGGCGGACACGATAAACATGCCGGCCGTTGAGATCTTTACAGCTCGCAGCCCGGCCCGGTCTCCGTACAGGTCCGCGTCTACCATGCCATGTTCATGACCATGCCCACCATGACCGCTCTCCCCGTGAGCATGTCCACCATGTTCATGGTCGTGTTCATCGTGTACAGGAGTATGGTCATGGTCATGGTCGTGATCATGATCGTCATGCTCGTGCTCATCATGCGCAAGCGTATGGTCGCGTTCGTCATGGTGTGCATCAGGTGGCTGCATAGTCTTTCCCCTATCTTACAATGACAGCATAGTTGCGAACTGGACAGTTCTATACATAACTTTTGCGCATCCCCTCATAGATCGTCCTGAACCCACACGCCCTGTAGAAAGCGCGCGCATCATCGGCAGCCAGCAGATCAAGCCGCGTCGTTGGGTAGAGAAAGTGGCAGGCATCGAGCAGCGCACGCCCGATGCCGCGTCCGCGCAGCCGTGTGTCTACCGCCATATCGGCGATATACGTGGTGATGGCTCCATCGGTAAGCCCGCGCACAAAGCCTACGACCATGGCGCCTTCTACGGCCACCAGCGCTGGCCAGGAATGTTGCCAGGCGAGCAACGAGTCGGCTGGGCGTTGTGTAGGTGAGGTCCAGCCTTCGGCGCTGCTGAGCTGCTGAATAGCGGGGGAATCGGCTGCGGTCCACACCCGAATCTCGATCCCCACAGGCAGCATTACCTGCGCCAGGGCGGCTGTAAGTTGTTGCTGACGTTCTTCTGCATGCATGCTATTATTCTACCTATCCTCACGCGCTTTGGCAAATCTATGAGACAGGCTATCAGGGCATTGAAACGTCATGCTCCAGGGAGGAACCGCATTGATCCCTTGCCATGCATCTGTCAGGCCAAAACATGGCCCGTGTCCTGCTGCGTAGCGACCGCTACGCTGTGGTACCCCCTCAACTCGATCCCAGACCAGCGGTACACCCGTAACAATGCTGACCAGTCTGAATAACACGTTGGGCCAGGGCAGCGAACGTCGCCTCGGAGATGGTCCTGGGCGACCGGGGACCGAGACCGATGTCGAGCATCTGGTTGAAGTCGCAGTCATAGAGCTGACCATCCCAGGCGACCGAGATGCTGCTGCGGCACATCAGGCCCTCTACCGTCGCTGGATTGAAGGCATTGACCAGCTTCTCCATGTAGGCCTCAAGGTTGTGTGAGCGCATGAGGAAATCCAGGTAGCGGCTGATGGGCATATTGGTGAGCGTGTAGAGGTTGTTGAACTCGATGTTGTACCGGCGCTTCAGTTGCCGCTTCCACTCGACCTCCAGCGACCGTTGATTGCCTGGGAGGAAGGCTCCCGCGGGGTTGGTAATCAGGTTGAGCAGCAGTCCAGTTCCCTCATGGCCATAGCCCAGTTCGTTGAAGCGTTGCAACGCGGTGATGGAGTCTTGAAAGACCCCGTCGCCACGCTGCGCATCGGTCTGCCCGTGAGCATACGAGGGGAGCGAGGCAATCACTTCGACTTTGTGCCCGGCAAGGAATTCGGGGAGGTAAGCATAGTTTGGCAGCAGGGTGATGGTCAGGTTACAGCGATCGATAATGTGCCGCCCCAGAGCACTGGCACGCTCGACAATCTCGCGGAAGTGCGGGTGCATCTCAGGTGCGCCACCCGTAATATCAAGCGTCGGGATCGTGGTCTGTTCCAGGAAGCGCAGGCAGGCCTCCAAAACGTCGCGCGACATGACCTCTGTGCGGCCAGGTCCGGCATCCACATGGCAATGCTGACACGTCATGTTGCAGCGCTTCCCAACGTTGATCTGCAGGATTTGGATGCCATCAGCACGCAATGGCCTGTGTCCAGCACTGACAGCAGCCTCGGCAAAAGAACGCAAAGGCAGATCTTCGAGGATCTGCCGCTGTGTCTCGGTCTTTGAGAGCCGGTGCCCTTGCTTGATGAGTGTGGGGATGATCTTTGCCTTCATGGCACCTCCCAGGTCACATAGAGATCTTATGCACGTGGTTGCGCATCTGCACCCCGTGAACGAGCGAGGAGCCACCCCGGATGGCCGCGGCAACATGCACGGCCTCGGTCATTTGCTCAAGGTCGGAGCCTTTCTCCAGGCAGGCAGAGCTGTAGGCATCGATACAATAGGGGCATTGAACAGTATGGGCCACAGCGAGGGCAATCAAGGCTTTCTCACGCTCAGACAGCGCTCCCTCCGCGAAGACAGCGTTGTACCAGGCCAGGAACTTCTGCCATAGATCGGGGGCCTCCTTGCCAATATCAGGGAAATGCGCCAGGTCTTTGGGATCATAATACGTTTCCATACCGCTTCCTGCCTTTCAGAATATGCTACAATCGGCCTTGCCACTACAACTGTAGCATTATGGCTTAAGGCGTGTCAAGGCGCCCGGTCTGATAAGTAGACGCCCATTCCTCACCACCCGCTGTGTAACCTCTCCCCGTATTCTTCTACAAGGGCGGGTGCGGCAGAGATACCCTATCCACCTTTGCAACTCCGCAATGGTCCTCCCTCTGCGCCCGCCTTCCATCTACTCTCGCGCCAGGAATACCACCCATATCCCCAACAATCGCATCTGCATACACAGTATTGCCACTTGTCACTCCAGGTACAATTTACATTATGGGATTTCTGTAGTATAAATGCTGGTAGCGCAAACGGAAGCACCTATGAAGAGGCCGTAAAACAAGGACAAGATGCTATCGAGAGCTGGATTATGGTAGCGCTTGCTGATAATGAGCCGGTTCCACCTCCCAGGGTCATTGCATATGCATAAATAGTCCCTCGAATTGTGCGAGCCTTGACCTGCTTGCTAGAATATCAATAGCGCAGATATATTCAAGCCAACGGGAAAGGTGTCTTTTTTATGGATTCCACTGCTGGAAACGGGGCAGACACGGGCAACGAGGACCGGTGGGCCGAACTCCCATTGAATGTCCCAGCAGCGGAAACACGTCTCTCAGCGTCGGCGCAGTCTCTCCAGGAGCATGCTCTGCTGGCCGGGGTCGCCGCCAATATGCGCAGCGGCTTTCTGCTGTTGAACCCTACAGAGCGTATCACCTACTCTAACGCCAGCGCACAGCGCCTCCTTGGCGTGGGCCAGCACACGCTACTCGCCGAGCCGGTCTTCGATGTGCGCCAGCAACTGCTCGCGCGCGCCGCCGACCCCGACCGCGCGAAACTCGCACTGGATCGTCTCTGGCAGCATCCCGAACAGGAGGACTCGACCGACCTGGCCCTGGTGGATGCCGCTATCCACTGGCTGCGCGTGCAGAGCTTCCCCATCCGCGATACCGGCGGCGACCTGCTGGGACGGGGCGTGCTCCTGGATGATATTACTCTAGAACGCTCCTCGGCCCAGGCGCGCGGCGAGACGCTGGGGCAGGCCGCTCACGAACTGAAAACGCCACTGGCCATCATTAAAGGCTGCGCTACGACGCTGCTCGGCACTACGACACGCTGGGACCCCGCTGTGCAGCGCGAGATGCTACAGATGATCGATACCCAGACGGACCGCCTGCACGAGGTACTCAACACGCTACTGGATGTGTGGCGGCTCGACGCGGGCACGCAGACCCTGCGCCTGGCGCAGGTGAACTTCCTTGAGTTGTTGCAGCACGCGCTAGAGCGCTGGCAAAAGGAGGCGCCGCGCCACCGTTTTCTCCTTCATGCGCCGTCTACCCTCCCCAGCATGCTCTGCGATCCGCTGCGCATCGAACAGGCACTGAACCATCTGCTCGGCAATGCCAGCGCCTATTCCGCGCCGGGCGGCACTGTGAAGGTCCAGGTGGAGGCCAGTGAGGATGACCTGCGCCTGAGCGTTGCCGACGAGGGTGTAGGCATCGCGCCCGAACACCTGGATCGCATCTTTGACCGCTTCTATCGCATCCAGCAGCCTGAGAAGAAAGCTGGCGGCAGCGGCCTGGGCCTGGCCATTGTCCGCGCCACCATCGAGGCACACGGAGGCAAGATCTG
>JBDTHH010000481.1:0-2592 GCA_039937055.1 Ktedonobacteraceae bacterium
CTGGGTGGTGCAGGACGGCGAGGCAAGCCACGCGCTACGGATTAACGCATTTACAAGCATGCTGTTGACGATTCATACTATACTGACGACAGGTGTTTGTGATACACCTTTGCTGATCTTGAAATCCTGTTGGTGTGGTTTGGAGGTGTGATATGGAAAGATTTCTGGTTCATGAGGTGTTCCCCTGGCCTCACACGCGTCTGACCGGCGAGGAGGGAAGAGTATGATTGCGGTTGCACATCCTCTCTTCGGTCGCGAGGAAGAGGCGGCTGTTCTCCAGGTTTTAGCATCCGGTCAGGTAGCGCAAGGAGAAGGGGTCGCTACATTTGAGCGGCGTTTCGCGGATCTATGCCAGGTAGAGGAGGCTATAGCGGTCACTTCCGGCACAACGGCGCTGCACCTGGCATTGCTGGCCCACGATATTGGCCAGGGCGATGAGGTGATCACGACGCCGTTCAGCTTCGCGGCGAGCGCGAACGTCATCCTGCTGGTGGGGGCCACCCCGGTGTTCGTCGATATCGAGGCGGATACCTACACCCTCGATCCCAACCTGGTGGAGGCAGCGATTACCCCGCGCACCAGAGCTATCCTGCCTGTGCATCTCTATGGCCATCCCTGCGATATGGAGCGCCTGGAGGCTATCGCGCAAGCACACGGGTTGGTGCTGATCGAGGATGCCTGCCAGGCGCACGCGGCGGCCATCAATGGGAGAGCGGTCGGCAGCTTTGGGACGGGGGCCTTCTCGTTCTATGCGACCAAGAATATGACCACGGGCGAGGGTGGGATGATCACCACCAACGACCCCGCGATTGCTGAGCGTCTGCGCCTGCTGCGCAATCATGGGCAGACGACGCGCTATCACCATATGGCGCTGGGCTACAACCAGCGCATGAACGAGCTTCAAGCGGCCCTGGGCCTGGTACAACTCCAGAAGCTGAAACAGCTCACCGAGCAGCGCATCGCCAACGCCGCGTACCTCACGGAGCACCTGGGCGGTAGCGTGCAGACTCCTGTGACGCGCCCCGGCTATCGTCATGTCTATCATCAATATACCATCCGCGTCCCTGGCGACCGCGACGAGTGGGTCAAACGCCTGGGCGAGCGCGGCATCGGGACGGCGGTGCATTACCCACTGCCCATCCACAGGCAGCCATGTTATCAAGATGTTCCCTGGCAATTTCGCGTCGCGGGTCAGCATGAAAACCTCCCTGTCGCTGAAACTGCTGCCCAACAAGTGCTATCACTCCCGGTCCATCCCGGTTTGAGCCAGCAGGACCTGGCCATGATCGTGGAGGAGGTGCGCCGGTTATGTGCATGAAAGTGGTGGTGGTGGTGGAGGAACGTGGATGACGTCAGGCAAAAAGGAGAGAAACCGCGCTCAAAAAAAGTGTATCTCATCGCTTTTTTACTTGTATGTATCGTAGGGACAGGGGTTTCGCTCGATGTGTATCAGACCTACAGAGCGGACTACCACAAGGATGTCTCGCTGGCGCAGGCGGGCATCCAGCATGTACGGAAGGCGCAGGGACTGTTCAAGGGAATGCTCCAAAAGGCGCTGGATATTTCTGTCGTGGACCAGGCGCGTGGTGAGTTTTCTGCCGCCATGACGGCGTTTGATCAGCTTGATCGTGAGCTACACGCGCTCCCGGCGATCAACGGGTCCATCCCTGTGTATGGCGCGCGCCTGAAGGCCGCCATGCACCTGGCGCCGGCAGCAGCAGGACTATCTGAAGCTGGCATAGCGGTCTGCAATGTGCTGGAAGTGCTCCTGACAAAGTCTCATGATGCGTTGAGCGCTCAGGGAACAAAGCTCACGCAGGATGATATGGTCATCATCCTGCAAAATTTTCAGGCAGGCAGAGGTGCGCTCGACCGCGCCATTGCTGAGGCGTCTCAGGTGCAGCCCGGCGCTTTGCAGTTTGATGCGCATATTGCCAGCATGTTTATGCTCTTCCAGAGACAGGTACCGGCGATACGCACCTGGCTTGACGCCGCCGGCAAGCTCATAGATGTGCTGCCCATGCTCCTGGGCATTGGCGCGCCAGCACACTATCTTGTAGAGTTGCTGGATTCCACGGAACTGCGGCCCGCTGGCGGTTTCATTGGGAACTATGGCCTCGCGTCTCTTTCAGAAGCACGACTCACGAGTGCTCATATTATGGATGTGAGCCTGCTTGATAATGCCTTCAAAGTTGCTGGCAAGACGATCCCCTATCCGTCCGCGTATTCCTGGTTTGCGCACTACCTGGCGCCCCAGGGATGGAGCCTGCGGGATTCCAATCTGGATGCCGACTTCCCGACAGCCGCCAGGTACGCCGAGTTGAACTATACGCGTGAAGGCGGAAAAGGTCCCCTGCAAGGCGTCATCGCGATCACGCCGCTATTCATTGAGCGCATGCTTGAGATTACGGGACCGATTTACATTCCTGAGTATAACGAGACCGTGACGGCGCACAACCTGATTGATCGCATTCACTATCATCAACTGGGGCCGGCGGGCGAGGGCAGTGGCTTTGTGGCCTCTCCCAACGGACATTCGTCGCTGCGCAAACGCTATACCGAACTGTTAGCCGAACACTTTCTGGCCCGCAC
>JBDTHH010000482.1:0-10117 GCA_039937055.1 Ktedonobacteraceae bacterium
TGGCCTCTTGCGCTGGGTGAGAGGCCATGTATTGAGTTGAGAATGTGTACAGAACGAAGGAGAAAACACCATGATGAATTTTAACGGAACCGTCAAAGCAGGTGGGGCCTATACCGTCAAGGGACGCGATGGCTCGCAGAAAGTGATGATTTCCTTTACCTCCGTTGATGAACTGGGCAATACCTGGCCGTGTCAAATGTGGCCCGATGACCCCCAGCATGCTGAACTAAGTCAAATCATCGAGGGCATGCGTCGGCAGCCGGTGCAGTTTACTGTTGCTGGCTACACGGTCCGCATGCGCAAGTTCCCTGATGGCTCGGAAAAGCCCCAGGTGAACTATGTCGTCACCGATGTGGCCTTTCCAGGGGTCACGCGCTAAAGGGTGTTCTGCACTGTGGAGGGTTCGGGCTGCTCCTGGTCCTCCGCAGCGCGTTCTACGAAAAGAGAGGTCTGTTTATGGCAATAATGAGTATGCGAACCATCGTTCGCGCCCATCTGGCACGGGAGCGCATTGATGTGTTGCTGTCGGTGTTAGCTCCCCTGGTGATTATGCTGGAGTCGGGGTACGCGAATGCCTGGGTCTTTGCCGGTGGTCGCCTGGGCCTGGATGTCAATTCGGTGATGGCGATTGGTCGGGGGATTTTCCTCGAAGCCCTGATTTACGTCTGCTTCAAGCTCATTCGGATGTTCACCGAACAGCGGCGCTGGCTGGTGCTGCCGTTGCCCTTCCTGGTCGGCGTCGTTGGCATGATCGTCTCAGCGGGCTGCAACCTGGGCTGGCTCGCCCATAGCCCTGAGATGTTGCAAGCCATTGGGTTGGTGTCCCAGTTCCTCCCTGGGGTCCTGGTCGACGTGTTTCGGGTGGGCCTGGGGCTGCTCTTTCCGGTGGCGGTCGGCCTGTTCGCGCTCTTTGATGTGCGCCACTTGATCGAGCAAGCGTTGATGAGTGCGCACCTGGATAATCAAGCGGTGCATGTGCATCGCTCGGAACTGCACCGGACGGCCTACCTCAAGTCGCTCAAACGAGCGAGTAAGACCGTCACAAAGGAATATGATACCATCGCAGGAACCGACGCACAAAGCATGGTTGCTAAGGTGAAAAATGGCGATCTCTCCTTTGGAGCCGATGATGTGGTACGGGTTGCGCGTCAATCCTCCGTGACACGGATATCCGCCCTGCCGTCTGCTTCCCCACAACGACCGGCGATAGCTCCTGCTGCTCCCCAGCGACCGCCCCAGCCTCCTGTATCCCCACAGCAGCCACCGATGCCGCCAAACGGTCGCCCTCTGCCACCCATGCCCCCGTTCCCCTCTCGGCCACGGTAACCCCTCTCCGGCTTTTCTTGCACGCCGCACGCGTGTACACCCTTCGTGGAAGCTGGCGGTGTTCTTGCTCCAGTCACGAATACCGCCAAGCGGCCCACGAAAAGGGATCGGGCTGCACTCTGGGTCACTCTTTTTCCTTGTGAAATCGAACGAATGTTCTACAACGAAGAGGAAACTCTTCTTCTTCTTTCCTTCTTTCAGGGGCATCCATGCAGGGCCATACTCGTGCAGGACAGTCAAGGCGGGGTCCCCTTTGGGGTGCCTTGACGGGCCAAACGAGTATGGCACACTTGCCCTGCCCTGAAAGAATAGAAAGATCGTCCTGTGTGCGTACAGAAAGGATACTGTATGAAAAGGTGTGTGTACTGCAACAAAAATGGCGTCAAGCTTCATCAAGTCAAAATAGGACCGTACCTTGTACAGGTATGTGACGCATGCGATAAACGGCGGAAAGGAAAATAAGCATGCGCATGAGTGTCTCTACACGAAAGGCAGTGCCTATGGTCCTTGATGTTTCCCCGTGTCTCTCTCCTCCGGTTCCCTTGCTGACACTGATCGCCGATGTCTTCGCGCGGTCGGGTAGCTCTCCATTGTCGCCGGATATGATCGATCTCGTCGCGTGTGATCCTGCCTTGCTGGCCGTCGTCCAGCGGTGGGCGTTCTCCATGATTGCACCTGACGCAATGGAAAGCGTTTCTGCTAAGAAAGGATGATCGATGGAAGATCGCATAACCTTTGCTTTGCGTCTGGTGCGCGAAGAGTTAGAACAGCTTGACCCGCTCATGCCTGGGTCCAGTGCGCTAGCAAATGGCATTCTCAAGGGCCTGCTCGATGTCCTGGCCCAAACGTTCCTGACGCCCGAAGAGCACGCACAGGTCGACGTGATCTGTGATTTGCATACGGCGTGCATGTACTAGCGAGGCATAAGGGGCGCGATCCAGGTAAACCGCGCCCCTCTAAATACTGTGCGCGAGTTTTGAATGAGCGGCTCTCTGATGGGCTGCTCCTTTTCTTTGGAGGAAAGTGTATGGAGTTTTCCGACTTAAGTCCATTAGCACAACAATTCGTGTTTGATTGGCTAGAATTGGCTTGCAATGTCCATGAGTTGTTTGGTTTTGAGCGGTATCGAGATACCAGGGACATGCTTCTACAAGAGCTAACGAACATCGGCTATCTCTCCTATGTAGATGGGTGGCCCACATTGCATGTTCCCTGGGTGGTAGATACTCGTGAAGAACTGCGCGCTATCGAGCAAGAGGCCAGTATCTCTTTGAATTACGATGAGATAGATACCTACATGGCTGGCTTCTACCCGAACGTTGCAAGGAATGGGCATCCAGACATCTGCTGCTGTCCAGCATGTGATCCGTATGACTATCAATAGGACAAGAAGAACAGTGTGAGGATAGTTCCTAATCGAGCTATCCTCGTTTTCTATGGAGGAACAATGCATATTGTCCGTAAGAGGCAGACCGTACACGTTGAGAGGTTTGCCTTTGACTTCCAATGGAAGAACGAGCCTGCTGGGTGTGGGTTCAGTTTTCCCTGTGATAGGCAGGGAAACATCCTGTGGGATGAGATGCCGCAAGCAGCACGAGATAATTTCACTGCGTGTCAGTGCGGCACGTTTGCGGTGACCTTCCAAGGCGTACAGGATTACAGCTATACGTACCAAGAACCGGCACAGGGGCGCTGTGATTGTGGAAGCATCATTGACCTGTTGGACTTCACGAATACCTGTCCCTGTGGTCGTGAGTACAATTCCTGCGGGCAACCGCTTGCTCCTCGAAGCCAGTGGGAAGAACCGTGGGATGAAGAGTAATGGGTAATCATTGTTGTGTTTCTGTGAGGATAGCTCGTGATCGGGCTATCCTCGTTTTCTATGGAGGTGATGATATGGCGCTTCGTGCGTGTGCTCCTTCCTGTGGCTGTTCGGTCTTTGGTCCTGCGCCGACGTGCGTCGAAGGCTCGTACTGGTTTGGAGCCTTCAAAATGGCTCGGCTTCTTGGAAACTTTGACCTGTTCTGGCAAGGCTATGATGCGTACTTGATGCATCTTGGCTGGCTCACATTCGATGACTATAACGCGCGTCATAGTATGAAAGTCGGCGTTTAAACACGTCCTTTGGAGGTGTCTATGTTAAAAGGTCATTCCTTAAAGCTGGTGGGCCGTGGCGTTGATACCCTGGTCCTCAATGTCTGCCATGCCAATAGCTCTGGCTATCCCGTCAAAGAAGAACTCGACATCGCTTTGCAAGATGAACTGGAACGACTGCAAGCTGATGCACGTGAAGATGAAGCTCCCAGACAGACACGCTGGGCCTTCCAGGGCTTCACGCTCTTCATGCAAGAACGAGGCTCGCGCGGTCCCTGGAAGTGGATACTGCGCTGCCCTCTCCTAAGTGTGGCCGTCTCGCGTGGGCGGCTTTCGCGGGTGATCGCACAGGTCCGCTTATCCTCTGAGTTCCTCTGGTCATGTGAAACCGTCTCTGACGCGCTGACCCTGGTCTCCCTTTTCCTGCATGGTCTCTTTGACTCGCCGCTCTGGATGCAGGTGTCTGCCGTTGATCTCTGCGCTGATCTGGTTGGCTGGGATGTCGGGTCCTGCTCCTGGCAAGAGGCCTTTGTCTCGCGTGCCGCTGGTGATAGTGGGCGTCCTGCCAGTGACTCGGATCTCCCAGACGGTCCCGACGTGATGCGGCGACGCTGGAAAAAGATAGCGACCCTGGATTTCGGCAAGCATACCTCGCCCATCTCCTGTTGCATTTATCATAAAACCGCTGAAATTGCGCAAAAGTCGCCCACAAAAGCATGGTTCTATGACCTCTGGAAACGCAATGGCTGGAACGAGCTAGACGAAGTATGGCGCGTCGAGTTCCGCTTGACACGCGAATTCCTCCATAGTGTCGAGATAGAAGGGATGCACGAGCTTCCTGATCGTCTCCCCGCTCTCTGGTCTTACTGTGCCGGCCAAGTTGGCGGCGGCGCTGATGGGTTCCCTGATGGCTGGCTGCGTTATGTGACGCCCACTGAGGATACGAACCGCTCCCGCTGGCCGGTCCATCCTGCCTGGGAAGTAGTGCAGCAAGCCTTTAGCACAGAAGACACGGGACTAGGGCCGCTGGTGCGTACCCGCATTCGAGAGGAGAATATCAAGCGGGGCCTCTCCTCGGTCCTGGGCTATCTCTCTACGCTTTCGGCCTGGGTAGGTGGTGACCTGGCTTGCCAGGATGTTGATCTTTCTCTGGTGCTGCATTGGCTCCATGACGCAGGCCATGAACACATGGAAGAGAAAGAACAAGATTTCGCGGCGCTAGTTGAGCGTAAGGTGCAACTGTACCGCTCCGAAGACGAGCGGATATGATAGTAAACTTGTCGTTTAAACGCTGAATTGTGAGGTGTACTATGAAGTTGATCGATGCAATGAAAGGGTATCTGCTCAGTCGCAAAGTGCAGGGTTGTACCGAAAAGACGATGAGTTGGTATCGTCAAAAGCTGCTTCACTTTTGCGATTATATGGAAGTGGAGTATGATATCACAACCCTTCAAAAAGTGACAATTAATCACCTGCGCCTTTTCGTAGATTGTCTACAACGAACAAAAGCGGGTGAAAACAATCCCCATAACCATGCCAGGATGGATGCAAACCTGAGCGACCTGACAGTAAAGGGTTATGTCCAGGTGATAAAAGGCTTTTTTACATGGTGTGTGAGTGAAGAGCCTCCATTGTTGCGAAAAAATCCGGCGGCGTCTTTGAAGATGCCTAAGGTTGCTAAGTATCTCATTAAGACGCTTGAGTCTCATCATGTGGAGGCGTTGTTTGCAGTCTGTGATATAAGCACGTCCCTGGGCTTCCGCGATTACCTGATCTTGTGGTTGTTTCTTGATACAGGTATTCGACTCTCAGAGTTATGTAGCCTGACACTGGATCGTGTGTTCATCCGGCTGAACAATGACCCATACATCAAGATTATGGGCAAGGGTCGGAAAGAACGCGAGGTAGGGCTACACGATACTACTTCTGAGCTTCTTTGGAAGTACATTTATCACTACCGTCACCCTCATAACGCGAGTGAAAAGGCCGTGTTCATCAATCGGTATGGTCAGCCATTGACACCTACAGGGGTGGGCCAGATTATTCTAGATATGAAGAAGCGTGCCGGTATCGAGGGGATACGTGTGTCTCCTCATACGCTGCGCCATACCTTTGCTCGGACGTACCTTTCTCGTGGCGGTGAGATTGCGAAGCTTTCCCGCTTGCTTGGACATGGCAAGGTGAGTACGACAGAGTGGTACTTACACGATTTCAATAGCAGAGAAGCCAGGGTCGATCAAAGTAATTTTTCTCCGGTTGCGGAATTCAAGATGAAAAAATCACATCGAGGGTTTCAGCGTCGTATTCGTCCTGAACTCGATTGAGAGACTGTTCCGACGCACGGTACATCTGAAAGACGCTGTTTAAACGAGGTGTTTCCGACATGCGGTCTCGACAAAAAAGGCCCTTCTGACTGGTTGTAAGCAAGCAACCGGCAGAAGGGTTTTTCTGGCTTTTGGAGCGGGTTTGTGAGGATGAGGTAGAGGCAGTGGGGCTGGGCGGACTCGAACCGCCGACGCACGGTTTAGGAAACCGACGCTCTATCCACTGAGCTACAGCCCCAACGGGTAAATTCTACCATAGCCGTCAATCGCTTTTCAACCCGCCTTGTAGAACTAGAATCCCTACCTATCGCCTCTCCACGGCGTCACCAGCAGCACGATCAGTGGTGCCGTCCCCAGAAATGCCAGGCCGGCTAGCAGACCGAAGCGCGCGGCGAGCAGCCCCACGATGGCTGGCAGCAGGATCTCGCATGGTGCGCCCAGGCTGGCTATCGCGCGGACCGTTCCTGAGCGTCCGGGCTGCCGGGCGTACATCGCACCCTTGGCCAGCGGGTACCAGCCGGCCGCGCCCACACTGATGATGAAGAGCGCGCCGGTCGCCTGCCAGAGCGTGTGCCCACTGAGTAAAAGAATCACCCCCACCAGGGCGATCAGGGCGAGCCAGAAGAGTATGCCCCGCGCCGGGTACCTTCGCAGAAGCCGGCCCAGCAGCAGCAGGCTCAGCAAGCCTCCGATCATAGGCACAATCATGATCAGGGCGATCAGCGCCTGGTTGACGTGCAACGCATCATGCAGGTACAGTGCCACGAAGCCCACAAACACTTCGTCCAGCATACTTGTGACCAGCGAGACCACGCCCCAGCGCAGCAGTTGGGTATCACGCAGTGCCTCGCGCATCCCCTTCAACAGGTCCCGGTACGGCACTACCTCGTCGCTGCCTGTCTCACCCCGCGCGCCGGGAAAATGTTGTGACGCGACAAGTAGCGCGGCCAGTAGCCAGATCGTGCCGGCCAGCCAGCAGAGCGCCGGCCAGCCCAGACCTATGCCTACCAGTGCGGCCACTACCATGGGCGAGAGGAGATCGCCCACACTACCCAATATCGTCCAGCGCGTCATCGTCCGCGTGCTCTCGTCCGTCTCCAGGTCGATCAGACTGGCCTGCGCGAGACCCACTGCCGTGCTGCCCGCCGGCGTACCACATGCGAATGCTATTAGCAGCCAGGCGAAATTGGGAGCGTTGCCGCTGACAAAATTGCTGAGCGCCAGGCCCAGCAGACCTCCCACGACCCACCAGCGCTTCGAGCCGCGGTCGCTCACAATGCTGATAATGGGGTCAAGCAACATGGCACTCAGCGCGCCCACGCTGAAGATCAAGGCCACCTGTGAATAGTTAAGCCCGAATTGTGTCCGTATCAGCGGCAGCGCGATCACCGGAAAACCCGCGACTATTTCGTCCAATAGCTCGACACTGAGCAACGCGGCCGGCAGTAGCGAGGTTTTCCCGGCGCGAGAATAGAGAAAGCGGCGTAACATGAAGTGTTCCTCTCTGAAAAAGCGTCTAAGTGGATCTCATCGAAGATGCTCAACATCGCTTTCAGAGGGGTGGCGCGCGGGTATGACAGAACGCGCCAGGTTGGGCTGGCTGGAGAAGGGAAGGCTCACATGCCGGTATGTATATATGTAGTAGGGGCATCCCTCGCGGGTACACTGTAGGCCCGTCTGGGGGCCCTACACAATGAGCGAATTAACAGGGACTACGCAGGTGCAAGGTATCATCTCTCGTTCGATATTCATCATGAACGCGCAATCTTCGCGCTCATAGGGAATTGTACATGGAAAGATGCGCTTTTTCAAGACATACAGGACGCAAATCTGCCATGGGTGCAGGCCTTGTCGGCGGGCAAGGCCTGCACCCGTTCTTGATGCCTTATATCGTGCTCATCACCGTGGCCTGGCGGCGCAAGAACCAGACCGAGGCCAGGAAGAGCACCACAATGCTGCCAAGCGCGATGCCGCCGTCAAGCAAGATCGTGTCGAGCGTGCTCTGGCCCAGCAAGGCATTGTAGAGGCCTTCGGCCAGGTAGTAGGTGGGCATCACCTTCATGATTTGCACGATCACGTTACCCTGCAAGGCCTGGCCCAGCGGCCCCACAAACAGAGCGGGGAGAACGTAGATGAAACTGCCAAAGCCCGCGAAGGCCCCAGAGCCACTGGTAGTGTTGAAGATGCTGCCTCCCAGCAGACCCAGCGCAATGCTAAAGCCGGCACCCAGCACCATGAAGGCCAGCAGCAGGGAGATTTGTCCCATGAACCCCTGCATGACCACCAGCACCACCGCTAGCAAGATTAGTTGATACACTAAGCCCACGATGAGCTTCCCCATCACGATATCACCAAAGGAGGCCGGCGACACCATCAGCATGCGCACGGTCTTTCGCTCTTTCTCTTCGGTGAGCAGTCCCGGCACAACCGATGTGCCCACCATTAGCGAAGAGAGGAGCACGAACATCACGAAAAAGCCCTTGCCTGATGTTACGAAGGCGTTTGGTTTGGGTGGGTTAATCGTCGCCGCCGCGATACTGACCGGTGCCTGTGGGCTGGCGACTGCGCGCGCGTAATCGGTGAGCGCCTGCTGCAATAACTGGCTCTGTTGTGTGCTTACATCGTCGCCGTTCATAAAGATGCTCAGGCGCGGATGACTGCCCGCGCGCAGGTCGGCGTCGAAGTTGGGCGGCACGACCAGCCCGACCGTGTAGATTGAGCCTTTGTGTGTCCCGTCGACGCCAAATGCTGCGCTCACGTCAGCGGGCGAACTGGCACGCGTGATAACCACATTGGTAAACGCGTTGCTCACGACCTGCTCGATGGCAGAATTCCCCGGATTGTAGATCAGCAGGTTGGTTTTCTGGCTGTACAGCACCCCGTTCAATACTGTGAACAGGACCGCCAGGACAATTGGCGAGATGAGTATGATCAAAGTTGACTTATTTAAGAGAATATCCAGCGTGTCTTTGCGCGCAATCGCAAGAATGGCTCGTGGATGCATGATGTATCTATCCTCCTCAGTCAGACCAGGCTGGTACCTGCGATCTCGATAAAAACCTCTTCCAGGGTAGCTTCGCGTGAATGCACGGACAACACTCTGCCCTGCCCCATCCACTCCGCCAGACGACGCTGGTCGGCGGGATCATCCATGTTCAGGCTGACCTCGCGCATATCGTGAGCGACAGATGCACTGGCCAGATGGTCACCGGGCTGATCGGCCAGCGTGACGATCATCGAGCGCTGGCCATGTGCGAGCTTCAGGTTGCGTGGGGTATCGTTGGCGACCAGGCGGCCGTTGACGATAAAACCGACATACTGGCAGAGCTGGTCGGCCTCATCCATCAGGTGCGTCGTCAGCAGGATGGTCACGCCCTCAGTGCGTAGTTGCTGGATGACCTGGTGAATCGCGCGCGTGGCAATCGGGTCCAGGCCTCGGCTCGGCTCATCCAGAAACAGCATTGGTGGTCTGTGGAGCAGGGCGCGCGCGATCATCAGGCGCTGCTTCATACCGTTGGAATACTTGCTCACCTTGTCCTTCGCGCGGTCGCGCAGGCCGACCAGGCTGAGTACCTCGTCCGCCCGGCTGGCCGGCAGCCCATAGAGCCAGCACGAGAATTGCAGGTTCTGGTGCGCGGAGAGGCGCTCGTAGAGATTTTGTGCCTCGAAGACCACGCCGATGCACTCTTTGAGCCGCGCGCGCTCCCTGACGACATCGCAGCCGGCAACACTGGCGCTGCCTCCGCTGGGATCAATCTGTCCGGTGAGCATGCGAATGGTCGTCGTCTTGCCCGCGCCATTGGGGCCGAGCAACCCGAAGATCTCGCCGCGTCGCACGCTAAAGCTAATCCCTGTGACAGCCTCTTTCGTCCCGAAGGTCCGCCGCAGGTCGCGGGCCTCAATCATGAGTTCAGGCATATGCATTATATGGTACACGCTCCTTTTGCTGAGTATTGCTGAGCAGGTCACTTGATTGCGTATCAGTCGCTGGTCATGGATACCTGACCTGTCAACACTGTAGCATAGAGAATTTCCTGTTTCTACAAAAAGCAGCCGGCTGGAGCATGTCCGGGGTTAACAGGCGCATATCTGAGGGTGAATGGGTAGCTGATTCGCCGAATGGAGTCTATAGTAGGATGAACGGATGCAGGTTTTTCAGCGGAGCTGCGCAAAAATGGCCTGCCCCTGGTGGCTGCGTGATGTATCGCGCAGCCACCAGGGGCGAGAAGCATCTTGATGCTGTGTACGGCTCAGGTATAACGGGCGACCATCTCCGGCAGCAGGTCAAGGGCATGCCCATCGACGGTGCCGGCATCGTTTAACACTGTCGTTGGCACCTGCGAGTAGTACGTTCCCGACGGCATGATGGCGAA
>JBDTHH010000483.1:0-6355 GCA_039937055.1 Ktedonobacteraceae bacterium
GATGCCGCGCGCAGCTATACTCTGTATCCTGGTACTGGCGATGGCGGCGGTCAGGAACGCGAGTAGAGAGAGGCCAGAGCCTACAAGGAAAGCCAGGCCATAGGGAATGGGGGGTGGCTGGCTTAAAATGCCCAGCGCGAACACGCTACTGGCGAGCGAGACCAGGAGCAGCAGGAGCGCTGTCGTGATGAAGCTTTTTGTCCACACCCGCGCGCCAGGCGCAGCGCTCCCTGATCTGGAAGGTAGAGGCGCGGGAGCCGCGGTATCTGGAGGCCGGGAAACAGGAGGAGTGGTGCCATGTTGCACGGCGACCGTGGGTTCCTGGTGTGAAAATGGGGCATTGGGCGCGGTAGGGGATGGCGCGTTGTAGGTGGGCATGGTTGGCGGCAGGACAAGAGGCGCATTGTTCCCGGCTTGATTGGGCGGCATATACTGCGTGGAAGCCGCTGCAGCCGCCGCCGACTGCGCCGGTCCAGGTGTCGCGACCACCTGCTGGCTTATGCGTATCAGGATCTGCTGTACCTCCATAGCGCTGGCGGGTCGCTGCTGCTCGTCGAGAGCGACCAGGCGTTGGACAAGCAGTTCCAACTCAGGCGGGACCGAGGGATTATACTGCCGGATTGGCTGGAATAAGAAGCGATCCGCCGCGTGGTAGGGGTCCTGGCCCGTGAGACAGCAGTGCAGCGTTGCGCCCAGGCTGTAGAGGTCCGAGCGCGCGTTTGTCTGCGCCACCCCGTGCTGCTCGGGCGGCGCGTATCCTGGCGATCCCAGGAAGACGGTATCCTGCTGCTGACCCTCCTTGAAGATACGCGCAATCCCAAAATCAATCAGGAAGACGTGCCCGTTTGCCGTTGCCATCACATTGGCCGGCTTCAGGTCGCGGAAGATGATCGGTGGCCTCTGCTGGTGAAGGTAGATGAGCACGGCGCAGAGCTGGATTGCATATTTAAGTACCAGCGGGACCGGAAGCGGCCTGCCCCCGGCTTCTTTGAGGAGTTGCAAGAGCGTTTTCCCGTCGATGAAATCCATCACCAGGTAGTAGCGCTCGTCCTCGCTGAACGCGTCATAGATGCGCGGCAGGTTGGGATGCGAGAGCGAACTCAGCAATCTGGACTCTTGCTGAAACCGCTCGGTCGCCTCCATGAGTTCTGCACCGCTCAGGTTGCGCTGGCTCATCTCTTTCAGGGCGACATAGTTAGCGCCTGCCCTGGTAGAACGGGTATCTCTGGCGCGATAGACGGCGCTCATCCCTCCCCGGCCCACAAGCCCGGTAATGAGGTAACGTTGGTGTAGAAGCGACTGGGGAGTAAGCCTTCCAGTCTGGTTATCGAAAACGGCCATTGCGCGCCTCCCACGAATATTTTGTCTGCGGTATTCTAAATAAGGTGACCTGTGAAACTCATACATTGCTTGACATTGCAAGTATAGTCAACATGGCGACGGCGGTCAATTGCATAGTTCACATTGCGCCAGTCAGAAACCGCACATTAGGACATGATGCCCGCCAGGGTGCCACTATATCTGGAGCCGTCCATGAGGGGGTCAGAGGACTATGTCTCTGGATCGATTGGCGCTTGCAGGATCTCTTTTTCTATCTCCTGCCATACTCTTTGCTCGGCCGCGTGTTGAGTGATGGTCACCCCTTGTTCGGCTGCCTTCTTGAGGATAACGATCAGCCGTTGGTGAAAATTTGCGAAGTAGGGCTTTTGCTCATCCTCAGATGGCATGATTGCAAGTTCGATGTTCGCTGGCGCATAGAATTGCTCCGGGTCGAATGCTAAGGTAAGCAGGTTGGCGTAGTTTTGAATGAGATTCTGGCGCGATTGCGTAAAATAACGCTGTTGTGTGCTACAGATACACAGACAGCCGGCAATGCCATCTATATGGCGGATAGGCGTGGCATACGCGCTATTCAGCTTCTCGACCGGCAGCGTGGGATAATGCATATGATCCTTTTTAGAATCCTGGATGGTCACCGCGTGTCCGGTCGCCACCACATAGCCAGAGAGCGTCTCGATACCGAGCAGGTGCGGCCAGTGGCCCCAATTCCTGTCCCAGGGTTTTGTCCCCAGCCCTAGATGGATACGCAGGCTGCGCACTTTGTTTTCAGGCTCTGGAGGGGTGCAGTCTATAATGGTGATCACCATGCCCAGGTGATACGGATCAAGTTGCTGAAGGCTCTGCTGTAAAATAAGGTTGCAGATGGTCCAGAAGCGCAACAAGGGCGCCGTGGAGACCACTGCTTGCAGCACGTTCGCGTAAAATTGTGAGTAGGGATAGGCCTGCGGTTCCTCCTCCTCCTCGCTGCTTTGTCGGGCGAATTCTGGGAATTCTTCCTGGATCAGTTGCAATAATGTGGGCGCGTGCTCTGGCAACTCTGAAAGCAATTGCTGCAGATTGTGGGCGCGCGGGTTCGATTCGCTGGTTGCCCAGCGTGTTAATGTGATGGGGCTGATGCCTAATAAAGCGGCGATGCGCCGCCGCTCCTGCACATTCTCAATGATTGTTCCCAGCACGGTACGCCACGTTTGGGGTTCTGACATACTCTTACCTCGGTGGACCTGTTTTTGTTTCATCTTCTAGAGGTTAGAGTAACGTGATAAGCACAGTATGTCAATTATTTTTGCATAAAGAATTAGGGACAGAAGAATAAAAGTAAAATAATGTACATTAAAAACTTCCACAGTGTATCTTATGCCTGGTCTTCGAGTGAGCATAAAAAAGTAGGCAAAGGAGCCTCATCCCACGAACGCTGATGAGGCTCCTCTTTGTGTAAGTTCTTCTGCGGTGCTTACTCTGCGGTGCTTATTAGCTGCCGAGCTTCTCAGCAGGCGGTATTTCGCTATTTATACCTTGCTACGTACTAACTGGCCTTGCAGGGTTCGCAGCGCGCCCAATAAGATGCAGAGGAGCACCACCTGCGAGAAAAAAAAGTTCGTGCCACTGAAGGTGATGTTGGGGATGGCGAGTAAAAGCTGAATGCTTGGAGCAAGACCAAAGAGGAGCGTTGGGCCGGGCTGGGTCTTCCAGCAGGAAGGGCGTAGCCACCAGACGAGCACGCAGAGAATGGTCGCGGTAGTGCCAACGCCACTCTCCAGGGTGCTCAAGCCACGCGTATCGGCGGCGGCCAGGAAATAGGTCAGGATGACGGCGGCGCTGCCCCCGATGAGGGCCAGCCCGAAGAACCAGCTATCCCAGCGGTGCAGGGGGGTATGTTCAATCGAGAAGCAGATATACGCGCCAAGCAGGGCGCTGCTACTCGCGGCGTTGAGGTGCGCAATCACCGGCCCGTTGACAGCAAGCGGAAACAGGGTGACGATGAAATTGATACCGGCGAAGATCGCCCACAAGCAGCCGAAGATCCCCCCTACGCGGGCCCACAACGAGCGCGGACGCATGACGATGATAAACCAGCAGGGGGCGATCAGCACGACATGCCCCAGCAGCACCCAGGAGCCGGCGTAGAGAGCATTCTGCCAGCCCTGGGTCAACACGCTCTCCACGCTCAACCCGAGCGCGAGTGTCAGCGTAAATATGA
Source organism: Ktedonobacteraceae bacterium (assembly GCA_039937055.1). GTDB lineage: Bacteria > Chloroflexota > Ktedonobacteria > Ktedonobacterales > Ktedonobacteraceae > JALYTT01. The sequence goes on from JBDTHH010000483.1 coordinate 3,539, forward strand.
TGATGAAGGGTGGCGTCCAGATGATAGCTGGTGGAGATGCTGCCTGCTCCCTGTTCCCGGCCATTGGCCGTGTATCGGACTCTCCGGCCTGGTCGATTCCTGCTTGGGTTGTGCGCTCCGCCATAAGAACTCCCGTGCGTTGCCTCCTCCGCATTATAGGTCGTTACAGATCAATAGTCAACGCATCACATACAGTAACAGTTTCGACCAATGCTGTCGATAAGAAAGGAGAGAACTTCTCTAACGCTAGAGATCCGCTATTCAGGAGTGTACATGCTAGACAACCAGACGTGGAGTGGTGGACCCTGGCGGGCGCCCTGGCAAAGCATCTCCCTACTTTCCCAGACGAAAAGAGGCATCGCATGATCTGGTTACGCGCATTTCGCAGGACGTTCACGCCATTTATAGGCTGGGCCATGCTGTTCCTCTGCTTCAATAGTACTTATTGGATTCTGATCTTCTTACGGCCAGAAATTCATACAGGATTTCTGATTATCAAAAATATATTCGACATCTCCGGTCCTCTGCTGGCCGTACCCCTCTGTATTGGGCGCCGGCGTCGCTTGGGGGGTGGGTCTGTCGTGTTTCTGGGGCTGGGTATCCTGGCTTTTGTGGTGGGTCAGGCTCTCTGGAGCTATTATGAGCTTATTGCGCATCAATTTCCTTTTCCTTCGAGCGCCGATATAGCCTATCTTATGGCCTACCCTTTGTTATTAGTGGGCATTCTGTTACTACCAGTGCGCCACCTACCCAGAGTCTCGCGTGCGCGCCTGGCCGTGGATGGACTGATGATGATGACGGCTATCATCACCTTTAGCTGGTACTTTGTGCTTGGACCGACCCTCTTGCAAGGCACTGACTCGCTCGTGGCGAAGGTCGTTGGCACGGCCTATCCCTTTTTCGATCTGTTGTTGCTCTTCTGCGTCCTCATGCTATTGGTGCGCAATGAAGACCGGCGGCTGAATCCAGCGCTGCTCCTGCTCTCGCTAGGCCTGCTCGTTATCGTGCTGGTTGACAGCCTGTTCGACTATCAGAACCTGCATAATAGCTACATCTCGGGCTCCTTCATAAGTCCCCTATGGTCGCTGGGATATCAATGCATCGGTTTGGGTGCATTCGTCCTCCAACGTTTATCGAAGACGCTGCCGTCAGCCGCCGCGCTGCCAACGCGCTCGCTCTGGCGCACCCTGCTGCCTTATACCTTTATACCGGCGCTGGGCCTGTTGCTGCTCTACGCGTGGCGGACCCCGGCTGACGCGGTGCTTCGATCCGGCGTGTACATTGGGGCGGCCCTGCTGATCGGCCTGCTGCTGGTGCGCCAGGTTGTGGCCTTGCGCGAGCTGCACGCCCTCTATACTAATAACACTGCCCTGACCTCGGCGAACGTCCAACTTGAGATCCAGGCCACCCACGACGCTCTGACTGGCCTGCCCAACCGCAGTCTCCTCTGGAGCCGGCTCGATCAGGCCATGCACCTGGCGCGTACTGATGACATCCCGGCCGCCCTGTTGTTGTTGGACCTTGACCGCTTCAAGGAGGTGAATGATACGCTGGGTCATCAAGTGGGCGATGTGCTGTTACAGCAGATTGGTCCCCGCTTGCAGCACTGCCTGCGCCCTACCGACCTGGTAGCCCGGCTGGGAGGTGATGAGTTTGCGATTGTGCTGCCCGCGACCGAAGTGGCGGAGGCGGTCCAGATGGCATATATCGTGCTGGACGCGCTCGATACCCCCTTTCTGATCGAGGAGCATGCCCTGGATATCGGCGGCAGTATTGGGGTCGCGCTCACGCCCCAACATGGTTGCGATGCCACGACCCTGTTGCGCTGCGCCGATGTGGCTATGTACGCGGCCAAACGCTCCCAGAGCGGTCATGCGCTCTACACCCCTGGGATCGATCATTATACGCCCCAGAAGCTGGCGCTGGCGGGCGCGTTGCGCCAGGCGATTGCCAGTAATGAGCTGGTGCTGCATTACCAACCCAAGATCGCCCTCGCGCAGGGGCGGATGGTCGGGGTGGAGGCGCTCGTGCGCTGGCATCACCCGGTGCATGGCCTCATCCCGCCTGATGAGTTCATCCCGCTGGCCGAGCGCACCGGGCTGATTGCGCCACTGACCCGTTGGGTGCTGGAGCACGCCATCCATCAATGCCGGGACTGGGAACAGGCGGGGCTTCCCTTGCAGGTCGCGGTCAATCTCTCGACGCGCACGCTCTACGATCCCCAGTTGCTCTCTCTGGTGACGGACCTGCTCCAGGCGGCGGGAGTCGCGCCCGGCCAGTTGATGCTGGAGATCACGGAGGGCACGCTCATGGATGATCCCGAACGGGTGCGCGTGGTGCTTGCACGCCTGCGCGACATCGGGGTGCAGATCGCTATCGATGACTTTGGGACGGGCTACTCATCGTTGGGGTACCTCAAGGGCCTGCCCATTGATGAGATCAAGATCGACAAGACCTTTGTGCTCGGATTGGGGCTGGACGCGGAGGCGGCCGACGTGGCGATTGTGCAGGCGGTGGTGGCGATGGCGCGACCGCTGGGCTGTGTGGTGGTGGCCGAGGGTGTCGAGAGCGAAGAAACAGGGAAGGTGTTGCAGGAACTGGGTTGCGACCTGGCACAGGGCTACTACTTCTCGCGCCCGCTTCCTGCGGTAGCGTTCGATCAGTGGGCCCGAACCGCTCCCTGGGGCGTGCATGGGCGCGATATCGTCTCTGTCGCGTAGGGGCGTCGTGCTTCGCAGGGGTAGGTTTTTTGCGGGGCGCTTTCCACAGTTCATATGGTACGCAAGGGGTAGGGGCGCGGTTTACAAGCCCGCCTGT
>JBDTHH010000484.1:0-4061 GCA_039937055.1 Ktedonobacteraceae bacterium
TCCACCTGAGGAACTAGTTTTTCTCAATTACCACTTATCAAGAACGGAAATTATGAAGTGTACCCTATAGGTATATCTAAGGCTATACGCTACGAGCGTTTTAAACGGATACACTCTGCAAATCTACAATAGATGCATCGTTACAAACATCAGGGCTGTCTTATGCGTAAGACAGCCCTGATGTATCTTACCGGCACACTATCAAGGTTATGATCTGCTTATCCTATCTTTCATCTGTAAAGAGCTGGCGTGTAGTTCTACCAATCTGTCCGCCACCATACTCTCTACACAGTCCTATCGTACGCGATCGGTGTGAGTTGAACCTGTGAAGAATCTGAGATGAATATGAGCATGGCATCTCAGATGTATCTCAGCTTCCTCACAGTATGAGTTCATTTTCGGCATGCTTGTCGTGCTATTCCTGGCCTGGCACTTCGTGGGAAAACGTGTGAGGCACCGTATCCTGCAAGAGCGTCGCGCTGCCCGGCGAAAAGCCAGGGAGCCAGTTGGAGACAGGGGATAGCACGCCATCTATCCCTCTATCCCTAGAATGAAAGACAAAACGACCAGCGCGACTACCATGGCCGAGGAGAGAATACCAATCATGGCGAGATCACGCCGCACATAGGTGAAGTCCTCCACGGTAATCAGTTGAGTCGGTGGCCGTTGTGGGGCTTGCCGCTGCACTCTCCGTACAGAAACCGTCTCCTTGAGAAGTGGAGTCGGGTCGTTTTCCGCCCTTTGGGAAACGCTGGTAGCAGAGGCGTTCTTCCCCTCGAAGGGCCTCCCTTCCAGCACAAGCCCTTTCCGCCGCTCATCTCCTGAAGATAAGGCTTGTGGGAGCAGCACAGCAGTTCGTCTCTGTAGCTTTGGCCTGTTCCGTCGGTTTCCTTGTCGCACGCTTATCTTTTTTGCCATCGTTATTGTTCTCCGTCAAGTATTGCTGCTTTGTCAACGACAACGATCTGGACAAACACGCTGCTATGCATGATGCAGCCCTGTCCTGCCTTTTCTGTCACCTGAACGGAGAGTTGGCGGGTCAGTGTTTCGCCCGCCGATCTTCCTCGCATGTCGAAGGCAACCTCGATATCATGCTCGCTATGCCTGAGTACATAGCCATCGATCATCCAGATGACGTGCAAGGGACTCTGCAATCCAGCAGTTTCGATGGCATAGTGACCGCTCACCGATTTGCGCGCCGCGCCAGGTTCGGTTACTTGCAAGCGAACATCCCCGTTAATCACCACCTTTGGCTCGTTGTCAATTTTTGGAACACTCTTCAGCATGCATGCTCTGGTAGGCACAGGCGCCTGTATTACGAATGAAGGTGTTATTTCCACCGTCTGGCTCATGTGATGCTTCTCCTGCTATGTAAACTAATGAGGCGGGCATATCCACCTTAAGAGAAGCATAGGATACGCCCGTGAGTTGGCGCTGTGGATTTGCTGAGGTGGAACTGAGAATGTTGAATGTATGTGCCTTCATACCGCATCCCCGCAGCGAACGCAGCGAACACATTGGATGTCAAGAAAGATGTCAACATCACAAGGATCAGGTTCTCACACTATGGTCGGAGCACGATCTCGCCTGTGGGACAGGTTCAGACAAGGGGGCGAAGAGGACTCCAACCTCCGACCACGGTTTATGAAACCACACGTCTCAGTAAAATTGCGCATGTTCTAGCTATATTTTTATAGGTGACCTGTGGTATGATAGATGCGGAAGAGGGCATTAAGGGAGGTTTGTAGTGAGTTCTGTGATAACGCGGTATCTTAGTAACGCCAAGTCGTCTCTGATGCCATAAAGGGGAGACAGGGAAGTATGATCTGGCATCTTACTGTTCAGCTAGCTTTGTACCTTTTCATATTGCCTATTTTTGCTATGTTTGGGTACCAAAGAGGCTGGCGCCGAGAGGTGTTCCTCTGGCCATTTGTAGGCCTGGCGGCCTTTTTCCTGTATCTGGACCTGGGTAAAAATCTGGCGCAGTTTGTGCTGCAACTGATTTTAGATAGAACGGTGAGCGATGTTTCAGAGAAAACACTGCTCATCTTCACCGTCCTGGGTCTGGTGGTCATCCTTGGCACGGGATACCTCCTTGGCAACCGTATGTTCCCCAAGCCAGGCGCGGGGCAAGACCGGGTGCTGGGCATGTTTGCTGCCCTGCCCACAGGGTTTCTGGCGGTGTACTACCTGACGAATGTCATTTTCCCAAGCAGTAGAGATACGCTCATCGGGCAAGGGTCGCTTCAGGTGGACCAGTTGCATATCGGGGCCTATGTCCTGGTACTTTTTATCATTCTGGCGGTTGTGCTCGTTGTGAGATTAGTCGTCGCGAGTACGGGCAAAAAGAAGTAGTCATACAGCGAGGGATGCGAGGTGTATACCGCAGCGCTCTGCCGAGGTGATACATGAGTAGCAATGCACCTAAAAGCAACACACGGGTAGCGCCGAGGAGGGGGACGCGCTCAGCGCGCACGCGCCGGAGGTGGCGTTTTTTCCGGCGCCAGGACGACAAGGATTATCGTTTCCCAGGCCAGCTCCAGGATGAAGTTGTGACGATGGTGGTGCGCAAGCACCTATTATCCCTGATAAAACCCGCCGCGCCGCTGCTGATCGCGCTGGCCGCGCTGGTCATCGTGATCTGGGCAGGCATCCAGCAGCCCGCGCTGGAGGGTTTCTGGTTTATCCTGGGAGCGGGCGTGGTGCTGCTTGGCATTGTCGCGCTTATCTGGTTCGGCTGGCATGACCTGCTCTCCTGGTGGCTAGAGACCTATATCATCACGAACCAGCGCATCATCAATTCGCGCGGCGTTTTGCAGCCCGCACGCCAGGTAACGGAACTGAGCAAAGTCACCCAGGTGGGCATCGACCAGGACTCACCCTTGAGCCTGCTGCTGAACTACGGCACCGTGCATGTCTACCTGACGGGTGGCGATTTCTACATCAGGAACGTGTCCGCCCCCAGGAAAGTGCGGGAAGCGCTCCAGGGCATCACCGATGATATTAAAGCCAAGAAGCCACCCGAGGAGAAGCCACCTCCTCCTAAGGACCCGGAACTAGCGGCGCTGCTTGAAAAGCTGGCGAAGGGCAAAGATCTACCCAAGCTGCCGGACGCGGATGAACACTATCCTGTGCGCGATCCAGAGAAGGTGCGCGGTCCCCGCCGTACTTTTGGCGGTCCTCTGCGCCTCACCTGCCCCGTGCGTTACACCTCTGGCGAATTTACAGTCGAGTACATTCAGCGCTCGCGCTACGTGCTCTACCGCAACCTGGCGTTGCCCATCCTGCTTTTTATAGGGCTACCGCTGGCCACAGTACCAACGGCGATCGCCTTCCCGTCCATCTGGTTTATCGTGGCATTTATCATGTTCATCCTGTTGATCGTCATGGGGTTGATCGCCACGAACTACGTGGACGATGTGTTCATTCTCACCAATAAACGCATTATCGATATTGAGCGCAAGATGGTTTTCCTGTACGAGGCACGCGTGGAGACGGAGTACAAGAATATCCGCGATGTGAAGGTGACAGTCTCGAATGTGCTGGAGCGCCTGCTTGATGTCGGCAATGTGTACATCGAGACGCCGGGGTCCAGTCCCAATATCGTCTTTTCAGGAATAGACCATCCCTTCCTGATCCAGGATCGGATCATGGGGATCAAGGGCTATAAGGACAAGGTAGAGGCGGTGGAGCGGGAGAACACGGCCAACAAGCAATTCAACAAGTGGTTTTCCAATGTGCTGACCACCCTGGAGACCCGCTGGCTCAATAAGGGGGCGCCGAACCTGCAACGCATGGATTTCTGGTCGGCGGTAGAGTGCGCAAGCGAGTTCGGTCTGGAGGTGGTGGCCATAGGCGAGGACCATTCAAACCCCGATCTGCCACCCGGCCTGGTGGTGCGCCAGAGTCCGCCACCCGGCACGATGATCAACCAGGGAGGTGAGATCCAGGTGTACCTGAGCAAGCGAGCATAAAGCACGGTGATCCGCGTGGGGGTAGGCTTTTTGCGGAGCGCTTTCCAGCGTTCATGTGACACGGAAGAAGTAGGGGCGCCGTTTACA
>JBDTHH010000485.1:0-4520 GCA_039937055.1 Ktedonobacteraceae bacterium
CTCTTGTCAAGGTCTGTTTGCGATCCTAGTTTTTTTCTACATTGCTAGATTGCAAGGGGGCGTAGGCTGCCAGGACACGAGCTGACGGAGCGCAGGCCAGAGCATTCACCGGTACAAAATCATGACCAAACTGCCCCAGGCGAACAACGCATCAGTGTTAGCATACTGGGCCTATTGCAAACATATGTCTCTTATACTATAATTAGCTTATTAAAATCACAAGATAAATTATTGACATAAATAACGTTATTGTCAATAATATGGGCGAGGAGGAGGCAGGTGGCATATCACTATTCCATATCTAAATGCAGAATATGCTTAGTAAGTATTGTCTTATGTATATTGTGCGCCGGGTGTATGTCCAACAACGGGGCTGTTCCAGGCTCATGTCAGAGCAACTGCGCTCCGGGAGCGGGGGTGAGCGGGGTCAGCGTCTTCGTTGAGCCAGAGGCTGGGGTACAACCTATTATCAACGCTATCAGTTCGGCTCAGGCCTCTGTGTGGGTTGAAATGTACCTGCTGACCAATCGCAGCATTATGAAAGCGCTTGAAGAGGCGGCCAATCGGGGCCTCGATGTGCGCGTTATGCTGGAGACCCACCCCTATGGAAGCGGTAGCGCTTCGCCTACAGAGGCGCTGGATCGACTGCGCGCGGCCGGCATCAAGGCGCAGCCGGCCAGCCCGGACTTCGCCTTGACACACGAGAAATGTATGCTTATCGATGGCGCTATCGTCTACATTATGACCTCCAACTTCACAAACTCGGCCCTTGGCGTCGGCAGCTTCCACAACCGGGAATACGATATTGTCGATAGCAACGCGGCGGATGTGCAGGCGGCGCAGGCCATCTTCCAGGCCGACTGGGACCGCACCCAGGCTCAGTTCAACGATGCCAACCTCGTCGTCAGCCCGGTCAATGCGCATCACGACATTACCGCGCTCATCAATAGCGCGCAGAAGACGCTACTGATCGAGGGGGAGGAGATGCAGGATAGCGTCATCGAGCAGGCGATCATCGACGCGGCCCGACGCGGCGTGCAGGTGCAGGTGATCCTGCCTATGCCCAATGGAGTCGATAGCAACGCCGCTGGCATTGCCGTCATTAAACAGGGTGGCGCCTATGTACGCGAGGATGCGCGCCTCTATATGCACGCGAAGATGATCGCCGTGGATGACAGAACCGCCTTTGTCGGCTCGGAGAACATCTCCACCCAGTCGCTTGACCACAATCGCGAACTGGGCATCATCCTCGCAGATCAAGAGGTGATCACCACACTCCAGCAAACGTTCCAGCAGGATTGGGGCGACTCGCAGGATGTGTAATCATCTCATGGCAGGTCTATCGAGCGATGCCAGCGCGATGTCGTGTTGGAACAGGGCGCAGGCCAGCGCATTCGTTGATACTACATAGGGCGAGATCTGACCGAGGGCAAAAGATGTCGGCCTTGGAACAGGGCGCAGGCCAGCGGCGCCCCTACACGAAAGAGGATCTGTCTGCCTTGGAACAGGGCGACTGCCAGGGCAGGCGTTGATACTATAGAGGGAGCGCGATGTCGTGTTGGAGCAGGGCATCCGCCTTGTCGGCGAACTCCCCTTCGGCTCTCCTTGCCCGCCGACAAGGCCTGCACCCTCTCAGCTTCGCACCCGCTCACAGAACGTTGCATCCTTATGGTACCATAAAGCCTGATGAGCAGCGGCCGCTCAATCGTGGGCGGTCAAGGGAAGACGCAATGTATCATCTGGAGGAAGCGCATGGTTACCGAGATCGCGATACTTACCGCCGCAGCGGGCAAAGAGGATGAACTGGGACAGGCCATCTTACACGGGCTGGATATAATTCGCCAGCATCCTGAGTGCATTTCGGCGCGTGTGGAACGCTGTATTGAGCAGCCAGCGCAGTATATGATCATCAATATATGGGCCTCGCTCGAAGCACACATCGAAGATTTCAGGTCCGGGCCGCTCTTCCCACAATGGCGCGGCTATATCAACGGCTTATTCGAGGGGACACCTCAGGTATTCCACTACCAGGCCTTCTAAAAAGAATACTTATTTATGATAACTACACTCTCTCTGTAGGAGCGTTTCTTATGCCAGAAGAACAGGACACGTCCGAACTACTCTCGTCGCCTGATGCAACAGGGGCGCCCTCGTTGGAGCAGGCGGGACACAGCGAGGCGGAAGAGCTTGAGGCCAGCGTTGCCTCCCTGCGCCACCGGATTGAGGAGGCCAACTATCACTACTTTGTGCAGGATAATCCAACGCTGACGGATGCCGAGTACGATCAGATGATGATAGAGCTGCGACGCCTTGAGCAGGAACACCCTGAATTGCAGACGCCGGATTCGCCCACGCAGCGTGTTGGGGCTGGCCCGGTGCAGGACGTGTCCCAACACCGGCACCCGGTGCCGATGCTGAGCCTGGCGAATGCGCGCAGCAAGGATGAGCTACTGGCCTGGCATAAACGCGCCCTGAATATCTTGCCGAACGCCACATTTGAATATGTGTGCGAGCTGAAAATCGATGGCCTGGCGATGGCACTGACCTACGAACACGGCAAGCTCACTATTGGGGCCACGCGCGGCGATGGGCTGGTGGGCGAGGACTGGACGCCCAATATACGCACCGTGCGCTCCCTGCCACAGAGGCTGCGCGGTGAGCATCACCCGGCGAAGGTCGAGGTGCGTGGCGAAATTTACATGTCCACTAAAAGCTTCGAGAAGCTGAACGAGCAGATGCAAGACACCAGGCTGTTCGCCAACCCGCGCAATGCGGCCGCAGGCTCGCTGCGCCAGAAAGATGCTCGCATCACCGCCACCCGGCACCTTGACTTCTTCGGCTACCAGATTGGCTATCTCCAGGGCATGGAGATCCGTACCCACTGGGAAGCCTTGCAGCTCATCGGCGAATGGGGCTTCCCTATCAATCCACACATCCAGTTGGCGCACAGCCTGGAGGAGGTGTGGGACTATTGTAACAAGTGGGAGAAGGAGCGCTTTGGCCTGCCTTACGAGATCGACGGCGTAGTTATCAAGATTAACGACCTGGCGCACCAGCAGGAGATGGGTACGGTAGCGCGCGATCCACGCTGGGCCATCGCCTTCAAATACCCCCCCATCCAGGTCGCCACAAAGCTGCTGGATATTCGCGTGAACATCGGGCGCACCGGCTCGGTTAACCCCTACGCCGTGCTGGAGCCGGTCAACATACGCGGCGTGACCGTCTCGCGCTCCGCTCTGCACAACGAGGGCGATATACAGCGCAAAGACCTGCGCATCGGCGATTGGGTGCTTGTGCAGCGCGCGGGCGAGGTGATCCCGCAGGTGGTCAAGCCGGTGGTGGAGCGGCGCACGGAGAAAGAAGAGGTCTATCGCCTGCCTGAACGCTGCCCCGTCTGCGATACAGAGATCATGCGCGTGCAGGACGAGGCCATGGCCTACTGCCCCAACCCCGAATGCCCGGCGCAGATCCTGGAAAGCGTCATTCACTTCGCCTCCAAGGGAGCCATGGACCTCGAAACCATCGGCGAGAAGATGTGCGCTCTGCTGGTCAGGATCGGCTATGTCAAGAGTGTGGCCGATTTCTATGATCTGAGCCGCGAACAACTGCTGGCACTTGAGGGCGTGCAGGAGAAAAGCGCCGATAACATGCTGGCCTCGATTGAGGCCAGCAAACAGCGCACCTTCTGGCACCTGCTCTTCGGACTGAACATCCGCTACGTCGGTGAGAAGACGGCGCAGGTCGTGACCCAGGGCTTTGGAGATATCGACCGCCTGCTGGCGGCAAGCGAGGAAGAGATCGTGGCGGTGCCAGGCATCGGTCCTAAGATCGGGCATAGCCTGTGGACATGGCTGCAAAACGACAGGAGCCGCGCACTGATCGAGCGCCTACGACAAGCCGGGCTAACGATGCAGGCCGAGCAGCACGTCGCCACGGGTCCGCTGGCAGGCCAGAGCTTCCTGCTCACAGGGCGGCTCACTACCATGACACGCACGGCCGCCGAGGAGACCATCACGAAACTGGGCGGGACCATAGCCACCAACGTGAGCAAGTCGCTCAACCACCTGATTGTGGGCGAAGATGCCGGCTCGAAGCTAGCCAAGGCGCAAAAAGCCGGGGTACCCATCCACGATGAGCAATGGCTGCTCGCTGTCTTGAACGAGCAGCAACTCCCTTCGTAGCTGCGTGATTTATCACGTGCGTTACCAGGGCTTCTAGTATTTGTTCAAGAAGCCCTGGTAACGCGAAGCCGCGCCTATGTTGAAATTCAGGCAAGCCCCTTCCTTTTCAAGCGACCCACAAACCCCAAACACCCTATCTGCCTTTTTACTTATTATAAGTTCTTTCTACTATGTATTTTACACAAGATCGATAAGTATATACTCAACTATTGCAATTGCTGTGTATCCTTTTCCGCGATTGGTGCGTAATCATAATGTGCCCACGCAAAACAAACGCACTGGCACGCTATATCAGCGCTCATAGGGAGTGAGCTAGCAACGGAGCGAAAATACTCACTG
>JBDTHH010000486.1:0-3982 GCA_039937055.1 Ktedonobacteraceae bacterium
AGCATTTAGGGGATGCCCATCCCATGATTGCCTCCACACTTAACATGCTGGCAAAGATCTACCAGGGACAGAAGAAACTTGACCAGGCTAAGGAAATGAATATGCGCGCGTTAAGGATTCGAGAGGATACTTCTGGTGCGGACCATCCACACGTGGCAACTATTATCAATAGCCTGGTCGAGATTTACCATGCCGAAGGGAGATATTGGGAAGCCGAGCCACTGATTGCCAGGGCGCTCAAGATTCATGAGCAATCGCTTGGCTGGGAACATCCCTTTATGGCATATAGTCTCAGTAATCAGGCTGATAATCTCTTCTTATGTGGAGATTACCTTCAAGCTGAGTCTTACTACAAAAGAGTACTGACCATTCGCGAGCAAAACCTGGGTTGTAATCATCCGCATACTGCCTCTACTTACTATCATCTCGCAAGCCTCTGTACTGCAGTAGGGCGATTTGAAGAAGCCGAGTCGTTCTACCGTAAAGCGCTGTCTATTCGTGAGCACGCTTTCGGACCTGACCATCCTACCGTTGCTAACACATTAGAACAGTACGCTATCTTACTCAGAAGGCTGAAAAAAGAGCGTGAGGTAGATGAGCTTGAGTCGCGTATCCAGGAAATCAGATCAAAGCAAATAGCTCCCGGAAGCTCATAAGTTTTTGAGTACATATATACTAGCTAATGTTGCATTGTGTTCGGATTATTATTTTTGGGCCATACGTTTTGGCCCCCTTTATGTGAGAATACAGATGGAGAAGATCGTAATCATTGGATCGCCCGGTGCTGGAAAGTCGACACTTGCAAAAGAATTAGCTTCCATACTCAAAATGAGAGTCTTCCACCTGGATCGCTTTTTCTGGCAACGTGGTTGGAAAGGAAAAACCAGGGATACAAGAATATACCTTTTGGAATGTCTTGTTATGGAAAAGCAGTGGATTATTGAGGGAACTTATCTCTGCTCATCCGAACCCCGCCTGAACGCGGCAGATACCATTATTTTTTTGGATATGCATCCTCTATTGTGCCTTTGGCGCGTAATTAAGCGACACTGGGTATATCTTGGGCGTTCCCGCCGTGATATACCTGAGGGATGTATAGATAAGCTTACCCTGTTTCGGATATTGAAGGTGCTGGCCTTTCCACTGCGAGAACGGAGAAAGCTTGAGAAGAAATTGCGCAATTTTCCATCTAAAAAAATTGTCAGGCTTCAATCAGCAAAAGAAGTTGAGAACTTTTTAGCGCAACTGCAACTACCTGCTAATGAAAAGACACAATCTTCCGCAGCAAAGGAAGAAAGGCACCTGATCACATCAGGCATAGGTGGGTAGGCGGCGAATGATGGTTTCGAACGCCACTCTGGCTCGTATGGAGAGCTAAAGTGGCTTCGATGCAGAAGTGAATGTCGTAGCCGGAACCTGGCGATGTTACCCTTACGTTCCTTGCTTATCCAATATATTCCTGAAAGACCGTGGGCAACGCTTTGTTCAGTGTCTTGAGGTAGACGGTGGCCTTCCCAAAGAAAATCAGCAGGGCCTGGAGATAGACATCGAGCTGCATGTCAACCGGGGCGGAAAATCCGCCTCGATCAACTGTCTTCGTCAAATCTTCGTTTGAGAAAGCCGCGACCGTGGCTTTCATCTCGTCATCCAGCGTTTGATACCACGCCTTCAGTTGAGAGATGCTACTCTCAATGCCTGCTTCTGTGTTGCGGTATGACCACTCTTGCTTGAAGGACTGCAACGACTGGACGTACGCGTGCTCGGTCTCGCCCATCTCGCGGCACAGCGCGCCCAGCGTCATATTCTGTCCGCCAGGACTGAACGCCAGGTCAGCATCGCTCAGGCTATCTAGCAACTGCGACCGCATCCCATGCGATCCCTCAATCCATGACCATTTCTCTTGCATATAGCGATTCATACGTTTCTCTCCTTTATTTTATAGCGCGTTCCTGCCTTATATGATAGCGTAAAATCCTCAGGAATGATTGTAAAAACGCGACACCGACGAACTTTTGTGCTATAAAATAGGAGAGTGCTGCGTGCCCTCACGTTTGCATGACCGTATATTCCAGCGATGAAGAGGTAACCTTCGAGAGTGAGTGCTGATGAAGCTAGAGACCGAGAAATCCAGGGGCATTTTGAACCACAAAGCTGGTGAAAAAAAGTTCCATCTTTCACGCCATCCACCGTCGCAAGACCTGAGTTTCTTCGTGGAGCGTTATTGGGTCGTCAGTTGGGACCTGCGCGGCCAAAAGCCGTATGTGCAGGAAACGCTTCCTTACCCTTGTGTCAACCTGGTCATTGAGAAGGGGGCAGCGTACGTTTTTGGTGTGGGGGCGGGCAAGTTCTCGCGTCTCCTCGAAAACAAAGGCCGGGCTTTTGGCATCAAATTCAGGCCAGGAGCTTTTTACCCCTTTATACGATCGCCGGTTTCAAAGTTTACTGATGACTCCATCAGTATCCGGGATGCCTTTGGTGTCGATGCCCAGGCTCTGGAAGAAGCCATTCTTGCGCGCGAGGACGAAGGCGAGATGAGGGAAATCGCGGAGAATTTCCTGCGCGAGCGGCTTCCAGAACAGGATGAGAATGTCAGGGAGATTAACCGGATCGTTGACTATATCATCGCTCATCAAGAGATCACCAGGGTTGATGATATAGTGAATCGCCTTAGCCTCAATAAAAGGACAGTGCAACGGCTTTTCAGTCAATATGTTGGTGTCAGTCCCAAGTGGGTGATCCAACGCTATCGACTTCATGAAGTCGCCGAACGTCTGGCCGCTGGAGAAGGTGTGGACTGGACGAAGATAGCCTTCGATCTGGGATATTTCGATCAAGCGCACTTCATCAAAGACTTCAAGGCCATCGTTGGCAGGACGCCAGTGGAATATGTAAAGAGGATCATGTTACCAGAAAGATGAGTGTTTATGCACACAAACCAGGTCAAGGAAAAACTCAAGCGCGGCGAGCCGGCATTGGGGGCATGGTTGAGCCTGCCGAGTATTTCGGCAGCCAGAATTATGTCCCGACTCGGCTTTGATTGGCTGGTGGTGGATATGGAGCATAGCGCGCAGAACCCTGTGCTGATGGCCGATATGGTCGCCACCATTGCCGACTCCGGGCTGTGCGCGCCTATCGTGCGCGTCCCAGGACATGGCGTCGAGTGGTTCAAGTGGGCGCTCGACGCGGGTGCCTGGGGCGTGGTCGTGCCAATGGTCAACACGCCTGAAGAGGCGCGGCGCGTAGTGGAACACGCCAAATACCCGCCATCGGGTGCGCGTAGTATCGGTGGGGCCTTTGGCCCATATGGCTTCGGCATCACCGATTGGCCCGACTATGCGCGCATCGCCAACGCTGAGACGCTGGTGATTGTCCAGATCGAGAGCGCGCCGGGCCTGCAAAACGTCGATGATATTCTGGCGGTGCCGGGCATCGATGTGGCCTTTGTGGGACCTAATGACCTGCACGCGCAGCTCGGCCTCACGCCCAGCAGCGACGGAGCCGAACCGGAATTCATGCAGGCCCTGGAGCGTATCAAAGCAGCGGCGCGCCAACATGCTATTGCCCTGGGCATCTTCAGCAGCGATGGCCACGCCGCCGCTACCCGCATACAGCAGGGCTTTCAGATGATCAGCGTAACCACCGATATCAGCAGTATGATCGCGGCGGCGACGCAGAATCTGCGCATAGCGCGCGGGTAGTGGGACCGGGGCGCAGGCAAGCGGCGCCCCTACACGAAACAAAGCAACCAACCGGGGAAGAGAGCGGAATCCGGTCTTTCGTGTAGGGGTGCCGCTGGCCACATTGACTCCAACAAATTCGGTGGCACAGCGCCGCCACCTCCTGCTCTGACCGTCTTCATGTGACAAGGGAGGAGGCGCTTCCCTATGTCCGCGTAGGGATCCGGCTTGCCGCATCCGTGTCTCAGGCCCTTGGGCCTGGGAGGCCTCTCCCGCCCTCGCAAGCGAGGCCGCCACGCGGATGC
>JBDTHH010000487.1:0-8213 GCA_039937055.1 Ktedonobacteraceae bacterium
TGCGCGCCTCGGTGGTCTGCGCGCCGCCGGGGATCACCAGCGCGCCGAGCTTCTCGCAGCAGTAGTGCGCGCCCCAGAAGCCGATGAACGAGCCATAGCCGAAGGCGAAATACACGCTATCTTCGGGACGCACGCCGAAGCCCCACAGCCCGTAGCACCACATCTCGGCGATCCAGTCCCAGTCTTTCAGGCTATCGAGTACGCGGATGGGTGTGCGCCCGCTGGTGCCCGACGTCAGATGGTAGCGGATGGCGTTGTGCTGGTCGGTCGCTACGATATCGCCGAACATCGGCGTCTCCACCAGCGAGTCCATCCACTCCTCCCTGGTCATAAAGGGGATGCGGCGCATATCGTTCAGCGACTTGAGCTGCTCAGGCTTGAAACCGGCCTCGTCGAACTTGCGGCGGTGGAAGGGGCTATTGGTGTAGGCCCACTCGCATAAGCGGCGGAGCTTGAGGAACTGGAGCGTCTGCAAGTCCTCGCGGGGGAGGGTCTCGTTTTTCGGATTCCAGTATTCGGAGTACGCCATTGTAGATTCCTGCCTTTCTGTATACCTTATTTATCGCGCCCAACCAGTTCGCGTGCGATGATCACGCGCTGGATGTGGCTGGTACCCTCGTAGATTTGCAGGCCCTTGATGTCGCGGTAGTAGCGCTCAACGGGGAACTCGTTGGAGTAGCCGCGATTGCCGTGGAGCAGTACTGCCTGGGAGGCGGCACGCGTCGCTGCCTCCGTCGCGAACAGCTTGGCGATAGAGGTAGCCTTGGTGGCGGGCAGGCCGCGATCTTTGGTCCAGGCGGCGCGATAGACCAGCAGGCGCGCCGCCTCGACATCGGCGGCCATATCCGCCAGGGTGGCCTGGATCATCTGGAAGTCGGCGATGCGCTGCTTGAACTGGCGGCGCTGGGTTGTAAAGGAGATACAGGCATCCAGGCAGGCCTGGGCCACGCCGACGGCGCCGGCGGCGACCCCCAGGCGGCCGCGATCCAGGGCCGACATGGCGACCTTGAAGCCTTCGCCGGGCGCGCCCAGCAGGGCGCTTTGGGGGATGTGGCACTCGCGTAGTGTGATGTGGACATGCTCGGAGGCGCGATGACCGAGTTCCTTGCCGGGCATGGGTTCGCGCTGGAAGCCAGGGGTGTTTGTCTCCACCAGGAACGCGCAGATGCCCCGGTGGCGCGCCTCGCGGTCGCGACTGGCGAAGACGATGGCTACATGCGCGCTGCTGCCGTTGGTGATCCAGATCTTCTCGCCGTCTAAGATGTACTCGTCGCCCTCCTCGCGCGCCGTGCTCTCCAGGCTGGCGGCGTCGGAGCCGGCGTTCGGCTCGGTCAGCGCGTAGCAGCCGACCAGCTCGCCGGATGCCAGCCGGGGCAGGTAGCGGCGCTTCTGCTCCTCGCTGCCCCAGTCGCGGATACACAGCGAGACCAGGCTGGTATGCACCGTCAGGAAGCCGCGCACAGAGGAATCGGCGCGGCCCAGTTCCTCGCAGAGCAGGGCATAGCTCACATAGTCCATGCCAGTGCCGCCGTACTCCGGCTCGATTGGCCCCGCCAGGAAACCGAGTTCGCCCATGCGTTTCACAAGCTGCAAGGGAAACACACCCCGCTCATCGGCTTCGCGTGCCAGCGGGGCCACCTCCTGCTCGGCGAAGCGGCGCGCCTCCTGCTGGACGCGTTCTTGCGCGGCTGTTAACTCGAAGTCCATACGCCCTCCTCAAGGAGCACCCTTCTAAATAGGGAAACGATCAAATAGCGATGGCAGCCAGACCTTCGATCTCGATCAGGGCCTCGTCCTGGAAGAAGCGGGCTATCTCAAACAGGGCCATCGTGGGGTAGTAGCTGCCGAAAAAGGCGCGGTGGGCCTGCCCCAGCGGCTTGAGGTGCGCACGATAGTCGTCGCGGTCGCTCACAAAGATATTGAGCTTGACGATATCCTGCATCGTGCCCCCGGCCGCTTCAACCACCGCCTGAAGGTTGCGCATTACCTGCTCATACTGGGCCACCAGGTCGTCCGGCGCGACAATGCGCCCCTCAGCATCGCTGGCATCCTGCCCCGCCAGAAAGAGCAGGCTGCCGCCGCTGACGACGATGCCATGATTGAAGCCTCTAGGCGCCGCTAACGCCGACGGATTGATGATAGTTTTTTCGATGATAGTCCTCCGATCATAGAGAAATCGCCTGTATTCTCAATTATATGATATGCGAGGGTGGGATGGGGAATCTGTGGTCGGTCGCTTATGTATGCATGAGGAGCGAGATGGAGAGATATGTGAGCAGCAATATAAAATTATGGACCCATCAGCTATCGGAGGTAGCTTCCGTATCCCAGGAGGTGAGCGTTGCTAAAGCCTGGATGCAGCGGCGCAGGCTACGGAAATATTCACCGCCATTATTGTAGACCTGCTTCCCCCACTCTGCTCATAAAAAGGACAACTGTTCAGCCTGCGGTGGGCGTGTCCTTGGTAACACTGCTTCAGCTACGCTAAGTCCCGCGTCTAAAAGTTGTTTGATGCCGTCAACTTCTATGCCTACCTCTACTTTTGTGCCGTCAGATGTAGGGAGGAGGAGTAACACTTCGTCAGGTGCGATCCCTTCATCGCTCAGGAGATCGCTACTGTGCGTGCTGGCTAAGATTTGACGTGCCTGGCGCTTTTGAGATTTTTGAATCTGGGCCATCATTTCTGGAATATGGCTGGCGACTTCAGCATGCAGGGAGAGTTCAGGCTCTTCTAAAATTAAAGGTCCCGTGCCATCCAGGAGCGCCCAGAGCAGACCCATGAGACGTAAGGTGCCATCAGAGAAGTCGGCTTCTGTCTGCCAGGCACCTTGAGAACGCCAGTGATCGTATTTCCCTCGTATATGTGGAACACCGCGATTATCCTTATACATTTGCAGGGCCTGGAGCTGTGGTACCGCTACTCTTAGCGCACTTTCAATGCGCCGTAGACGCGAATCCTGGACCTTTTTTGAAGTGCCAGCTATTTGTTCAAGGAAATCACCGCCATAGGGATCGAACTTTCTTCCTGTTGAACGATCCGGTTCGCGAATAAGCTGTGGCACTATATGATAGTAGCGGATGGTGTTGAAGAAATCAGCTATCTCTCGAAAATCGCGATTCGAGTTGATTTGTTCTAAGTGAGTTTGATGGAGTAGCTCCTTATCGCCTGCATCCAGTGTACCGGGTCGTTCAAGAAGGAGTTGATCGGCTTTCCAGACCTTTTCCTCTTTCAAGGTAGGTCTGCCCCGGTTATCTTGTATGATTGCCAGGCGGTAGCGCCAGGTGATGTCATCGTCGTCTTCAATATGGACATCTATGATGATTTCAGGATTGTGCCGGGCCGCTAAACTCCGCAAACGCGAGACGCCGCCGCGATCAACTATAGCTTTCTCAAATCCGCCTCCTACGCGAGCAATGTCACGCAAGAAGCGAAATGCATCCAGCAGATTGGATTTGCCGGAAGCGTTGGCCCCTATAAGGAACATGCGTTGTTGAAGTGGCACATCCACATGGGTAAAGTTCCGCCAGTTCTCCAGGTGAACTCGTGAAAATCTCATACGATGATTTCCTAGCTTTCATGCTGCTGTGTTTTTACAGACTGATTATATCAGCATTGTACACTACCTAGCTCTACCTGGATTGCTTCTTTAGCTTCCCGTAAACTCAGGTCTCTCCTTCGCTTTAAACGCCTCATAGAAGCGGCGGTGGTCCTCGCCCATGAGCAGGAGGGCCTGCGCCTGGGCCTCGGCTTCGATGGCGGAGGTCAGGTCCATGTTGAGTTCGCTGTTCAGCATGTGTTTGGTCATCGAGATGGCCAGGGTGGGACCCTGGGCCAGGCGTTTGGCCAGGGTATGGGCGCTGCTCAGCAGGTCGGCGTGGGGGACGATGCGATTGACCAGGCCGTAGCGTTCGGCGGTGGCGGCGTCGATGGTGTCGCCGAGCAGGAGCAGTTCGGAGGCGCGGCCCAGGCCTACGACGCGCGGCAGCAGGTAGCCGGCCCCCATATCGGCCCCGGTCAGGCCAACTTTGGTGAAGAGGAAGGCGAAACGCGCCTGCTCCGAGGCGATGCGCAGGTCGGCGGCCAGCGCGATCACGGCCCCCGCGCCGGCGGTCATGCCGTTGAGGGCGGCAATGATGGGCTTGTCCAGCAGTCGCATGTTGCGCACCACGGCTCCGGTCATGCGCGTGAACTCGATGTGGCCGCGCATGTCACGCTTCAGCAGCTCACCGATGATTGCATGCACATCGCCGCCCGAACAAAAGTTATCCCCGGCCCCGGTCAGCACCACGACTTTCACGGACTGCTCGTAGCGCAGGGCCTCGAAGAGGTCGCGCAGTTGAGCGTAGATCTCGAAGGTGAGGGCATTCATTACCTCGGGCCGGTTGAAGGTCAGGGTAGCGACGCCTTCGTCGCCTACTTCGTAGCGAAAGTCGTAGTCCATCGTCGTCGTGCCTCCGTTGTATCAGGACATTGTGCCGCCGCCATCGATGTTGATGGCCTGGCCGGTGATGCCGCGGCTGCTCTCCTGGGCGAGGAAGACCGCGATGGCGGCGACCTCCTCCGGCTCCATCAAGCGCTGCTGCGGGCTGCTCTTTTCCAGCGTTGCGCGCGCCTGCTCCTGCGCCATCCCTGTGCGGGCCGCGATGTTGCTCACGCTGGCATCCGTCATGGGCGTGTTCACATAGCCAGGGCAGATGGCGTTGACTGTGATGTTGTACGGCAGCATCTCCACGGCCAGCGAGCGCGTCAGGCCGAGCACGCCGTGCTTGGCAGCGGTGTAGGCGGCGATATAGCGACCGCCGACCCTGGAGGCAATGGAGGCGACGTTGATGATGCGGCCCCAGCGCTGGTCGATCAACGTGGGCACAAAGGCCTTGCTCACCAGGTAGACGCTGGTCAGGTTGACGGCGAGCATGCGCTGCCAGAGTTCATCGGGATGGTTCACGAATTTGTGGCTGCCAGCATTGCCGGCGTTGTTGACCAGGATATCCAGGCCGCCCAGACCAGCAAGCAAGGTGCGCGCCATAGCCTCCACCTGTTCCGCGCTGGTCACGTCGCAGGGCGTTGCCAGGGCACGGCGGCCCAGGGCCTGGATCTCGCCCACGAGCTGCTCAAGCTCGGCACCCGTGCGCGCGGTAACCGCCACATCGGCGCCCGCCTGCGCGAGGGCCAGAGCAACGCTGCGCCCGATGCCACGTCCGGCGCCTGTCACGACGGCGCGCCGCCCGCTGAGGGTAAGCGTATCTGCCATAAATAGTGCTCCTCTCGCTATGGTGTTTCCATACTACAGAGGTCGGCGCGACCGGCGGCGAGGATGGTATTGACCTCGTTGCTGGTGGTGAGGTAGCCGCCGACTAGCGTAGGGATGGCGGCTTCGTTGCGCAACCGGTCGCTCAGGGGGGTCAGAAAGCCGCGACCGTAGGCCGCTTCGCTCTGCATGGTTGTCTGGCCCGCCAGTATTGCGATTATATCACACCCATGTTCCTTCAAGGCGCGGGCCACCTGTAGCGCATCTTCCACCATTAGACCACCCTTCATATAGTCTGTTACTGAGAGGGCCACGGAGATGGGCCGCTCCTGCGGCCAGGCGGAGCGTACGGCATCAAAGATCTCCAGGGGGAAGCGCATGCGCCGCTCCAGGTCTCCACCGTACGCGTCGGTGCGCAGGTTCGTGAGCGGCGAGAGGAAGCTGGCCAGCAGGTAGCCGTGCGCGAAGTGAAGCTGCACCAGGTCGAAGTCAGCCTCCAGGGCGTTGCGCGCAGCCTGCACGAAAGCCGCTTGCACGCGGTCCATCTCGGCCCGGTCCATCTCTTTTGGCACCTGGCTCTGCGGCGTGTAGGGCAGGGGCGAGGCCGAGAGCAGGGGCCAGTTTCCTTCCCGTAATGGCCGATCCAGCCCCTGTGTTCGCGGTTGCGTCGAGCCGCGCCGTCCCGCGTGACTCAACTGGATGCCGACCTTTGCCGGCGAGCAGCTATGGATAGATTGTACGATCTCCGCCCAGGCTATGATGTGTTCCGAAGTGTATATGCCAGCATCATCAGGGGTGATGCGCCCATCAGCCGAGATGGCGACCAGGCCGGTCATGACCAGGCCAGCGCCGGTGAGAGCAACGTCAGGCGGCTGAGCGCCAGCGCCCCTTGCGAGCGTCCGTACATCTCTATATTCTACGATGACGCGATTGGGCAATGTGAGATCGCGCAGTGTGAGGGGCGCGAACATTGGCGGCGGCGCGACGATGATAGGTACCGGCGCCCCTTGCGATTGCCCAGCTCGCTGAGGGTGTTCTGCTCCCCATTGGTGGGATGCGTTGGTGGCAAAGTGACGATCAACGCTATCGATGAAGCGGGGATCGCGCAGGCGGAGGTCGTCGTAGGTGATGCGGCCGCTGCGGGTCAGCAACTGGAAGGCGAACGGCATGGGCGTGAGGCCGAGGTAGCGTTTGGGCGTCTCGAAGTAGGCCTGGCTCTCGCGGGCGGCGCGCTGAAAGATCTCGACGACGGGCTTACGCTCCACTTCGTATTCGTTGAGAGCGGTCTCCAGGTCCGCGTGCTGTTCAAGTGCGCTGGCCAGAGCAATGGCATCTTCCATCGCCAGTTTGGTGCCGGAGCCGATAGAGAAGTGGGCGGTGTGCGCGGCGTCGCCTAGCAGGACGCTATGCTGGTGGTGCCAGGAGCGCGTAGTGAGCGTGGCGAAGCTGATCCACTTCGAGTTGTTCGAGAGCAGGGGCGCGCCGTTGAGGTCAGCGGCGAAGAGGTGTTGGCAGTAGGCCAGGCTCTCCTCCTCGCTGGCGCTGTCCAGGCCGGCCTTCAGCCAGGAGGCCTCGTCGCACTCGACGATAAAGGTGCTGGTGCTGCCGCTGGAGGGGTAGGCGTGGACCTGGAAGAGGCCGTGCTCGTTCTCGCGAAAAATAAAGGTGAAGGCGTCAAGGACTTTGGAGGTACCGAGCCAGATATAGCGGGCCTTGCCCATCTCGATGCTCGGCTTGAAGTGCTCCGCGTAGCTGCGGCGCACCAGGCTATTGATGCCATCGGCGGCGATCAGCAGGTCGCAGGCGGGTAACTGCGCGAGGTCGTGTATCTCGCTGCCGAACTTCAGGGTGATGCCCAGTTCGGCGCAGCGTCTTTGCAGGATGCGTAGCAGGTGTTTGCGGGCGATGCTGGCGATGACGTGTCCCCCGCAGCGCAGCCTCTCGTCGCGATAGTGTACATCGATGGCATCCCAGAGCACGAAGTGGTTGGTGATCTGCTCGTATGTCTTATAGTCCGCACGCTGGAAGGAGGCGAGCGTGCGGTCGGAGAAGACCACGCCCCAGCCGTAGGTGACATCCGCCGGGTTGCGCTCAATGATCGTGATGTCGTGAGCGGGCTGGGCCTTCTTGATCAGCAGGGCGCTGTAGAGTCCGGCGGGGCCGCCGCCAAGGATCACGATGTTCATTGGGCGCTCTCCCACTGATCTATGGCCGTTCGCTGCGGCTGCCTGCCCAGGTCCGTGAGAATAGTCGCCAGGGCTGTAAGCTGGGCCAGGTCGGCCACGGCGGGGAAGAGGATCAGTTCATCGCAGCCAGCCTCCTCGTAGCCGCGCACGAACTGCGCCAGCGCCTGGGGACTGGTGAGCATGCCGGCGGCGACCTTCGCGGCGAAGGGGCCGGTGAAGGCGTAGTAGTCCTTCAGGTTGCGTGCGCCGGTCTCGATGGTATGCTCAGCGCCAAGGGCAAAGTAGCCATGCGCCCACAGGAGTGGCCTGCCGGTGCGTCCGGCGTCGCTCCAGGCGGCGCGCGCTTTATCGGCGGCGCGCGCGAAAGCTTTGGGGGGACCACCGCCGTGGATGTAGCCATCGGCGTAGCGCGTCATACGTGCGAAACTCTGGTCGCTCAGGCCACCGACCAGCAGTTCTGGCCCGCTACGGCGCCCGGCTGTTTGGCTGAGCGTGGCATCTTCCCACAGGGAATGCAATGCGCCGAGTTGCTCCGAGAAGCGCCTGCCACGTGTGTGGTACTCGATGCCAGCGGCGGCGTAATCATCCTTACGCGCGCCCACCGCCAGCCCCAGGACCAGGCGACCGCCGGAGATGGCATCCAGCGAGGCAACCTCCTTCGCCAGGACCGCCGTATCGCGCAACGGACCGATGATGATGCTCGTCGCCAGGCGCACCCGGCGCGTGACCGCAGCGGCGGCGGCCAGGGAGATCAGCGGATCATAGCTATCATAGAGCA
>JBDTHH010000488.1:0-3330 GCA_039937055.1 Ktedonobacteraceae bacterium
CGCAGGCCTGTGATGTAGGGGCGCAGGCTAGCGGCGCCCCTACATCACAGGCCTGCGCCCCTACATCACAGGCCTGCGCCCGGTCCCTATCTGTGCAGCCCATTAGTCCTATGCTCTGGATTGGGAATTATCCAGGGTTTCACTTCCTGCCTGCTTCTTGCTTCTCTAAATCCGCTCTTTCGTCTATTTTTACCTGGATGCTTGCTGTTATTATAGATGAAGGTGGCTTGCATGGCCGCACTCTCGTTTAAATTGCTATGTTACCTCTATTAAACCAATCCGTCATTATTTGTGACGGAATCGATATTATTGTTGAGTTTCGTTTAGCACTATTTTAATGATTACCTTTGCTCAATACATATAAATGTATGTATGTATTGATATAGGGGTCATCCACTGCCAGGGAGATTGTCAGATACGCCGAGCGATCCGGTCCGGTCCAGCGGGTGGGTGGGAAATTCGGAAGTTAAAAATGAGGTTGTCAGTGTTGTAACGAGTTGTTCTGCTACGTGCCTGTGAGGGCTGGTAGCAAGGAATGAGGGGGTAAGCTACTCTTTATGGAAGAGAAAAGGCTGCCTCATTTCTGGTACGTGCATCAAGTGGGTCGATAGTGCGACACAGAAAGAGGGAAACAATATGGCTGTTCTTCCATGGCTGCACCAGACGGAATCGCTTCTCACCGTCATGAAAAATCCTCAAGTGGTGGAGCGTGAGCGCGTCCGGCGCAAGCAGATTGTAAGCACCGTGCTCCTGGTCATCGTCATCTTTCAACTGGTCAATTTACCAGGAGCCCTCATGAGCCACAGCGTGATGGATATCGGCACGGTGCTGCTTGGTCTGGCCATCTGTGCAGTAGCGCTGCTCTTCAACGGGTTGGGCTATATCACGATTGTCAGTATTCTCTTGATTGTGGTGGTGGACCTGGGGTGTGGTCTCATGCTTTTGACATCGCCGATGGGTCTTGACGTATCGGACCTGCCGGTCTTCGATGTCCTGCTGGTCTCCGAGCTTATCGCCGTCTCACTACTGCCGGCGGTGAGTGTTTTTCCTGTAGCGCTGATGAATATTATCTTCATTCTCGGCATTATCACCTTCCAGCACCATACTATGGATCTGGATATGGTGTTGAAATCAAATATGGCCTATAACGCCATCGCGCAACCCATCAGCCTGCAAGTCGTCGTCGCCGTGATCTCCTATCTTTGGGTGCGTAGCGCGCTGGTGGCTATTGCGCGCGCTGACCGCGCTGAAGAGATTGCCGAGCTGCAACGACGTGAAGCTGAGTTGCGGCAGCGCGAGATTGAGCGCAAGCGTGAGCTTGACGACGGCGTGGAGCACCTGTCGCAGGTCCTGGTGAGTGCTGCCAATGGCGAGCGCAGCGTTCGGGCCACTCTCAGCAATGATAGCATGCTCTGGCGTGTCGGCAACGCGCTCAACCTCCTCTTGACGCGCTGGCGCCGGGCCAGCCAGACCGAGTATGAGAACCAACGCCTGCGTGCCGAAGTGTTTCGTCTCTCCGAGGAGCTCCACAGGACAAAAAGAGTGATTCAACAGCCCAGCAGGCCCTTGCGCAGACCCATTGAGCCGCCGCCTCAGTGAGAGGCGTAGGGGCGTAGTTTACAAGCCAGGAGGGCATCCCACATACGGGGTGCCCTCCTTTCATATGCGGGGGTCCTACTCTACAGCCCGTTCATCCTATGTATGGGGCAAATTTTCTAAAGAACAGTATACTGTAATGTAGGGAAATTAAGACACTATCCCGTAGCTGCGAGAAATACATAGCGCTACTGATATCGATGCTCGTGGCTCTCCTGATCTATGAGGGACGAAACAGATGAATATGTTGGTGGGGAAGACGCTTGGTGGATACCGTCTCTTACGGCTCCTTGAAAGTGGCGGCATGGGTGATATTTATCTTGCCCAGCATGAACGCATTGGACGTAACGTAGCCATCAAGGTGATTTGTGGCGATCTGCGTGCCGTACCCGCGACTCCTGAGGGGACCCAGGCGGCAAAACGTTTTGTGCGCGAGGCACGGGCCGTTTCAGAATTAGAGCACGAGCACATCTTACCGCTCTACCATTTCGGCGAAGAGATCGTCGAGTCCGGCACACAGTCAATCACCTACCTGGTTATGCCGTACCTTTCGGAGGGGTCGCTCTGGAAATGGCTGCAACGACGCACCCAACAGTTCGGTTTTAGCTGGCCTATCGCCGCTGAGGAGGCCGGCTACTATCTGACGCAGGCAGCATCCGGTTTGCAGTGTGCTCACGACCATGGCATCATTCACCGTGATATCAAGCCGACGAACTTCCTGATCCGCGTCGAGCGTGGCCCGGTAAATATCATCACGCTGGGGGCCGTGCGCGCCGCCATGATTTCCAGACTCTTCCCCCACGGGAGGCCGCACCTGCTGCTGGCAGATTTTGGGCTGGCGACAGTTTATCGCGAGGGCCGCTCCCTGCATCGTTCGGTGGGGACGCCGCTCTATATGGCCCCCGAGCAATTCGATGATCCCGCGCAGGCCAATTCTGTGGTGGTGGGGCCTGCCGCCGACCAGTATGCCCTGGCCGTTATGATGTACCAGCTCGTCACAGGCCGCGCCGTCTTTGAAGGCACGGCCAGCCAGTTGCTCCAGCACCATCATCACACTGTCCCGACGCCGCCCAGTATGTATAACCCCACGTTCCCGCGCGAACTGGACCAGGTATTCTTGCGCGCGCTGGCCAAGAAGCCGGAGCAGCGTTATCCCAGCATTATGGCGTTTGCGCAGGCCTACGATGAGGTGCTGCAAACAAGGTTGCAGGAGCAGGAGCAGGCGGCGCAGAAAGAGGCGAAAGCGGTCCCCGTGACTGTCAGCCAGCGCGAGCGCGCGACCTTGCCTGTACCATCGACGAAGATGACGGCCCAGCCTCCCCGCACTCCGCAGCCCGTGATGTTAGCCATGCCTGTTCACGTCAATGTCGCCACACTGGAGGAGGCGGGGAAGACGCCGCGTTCGCCTTTGCAAGGCGATGTGGCCAGTGAAGATACGTCGCCCGCGCCACGCGTGCAGATGCCCAAACCTGCGGAGGGCTGGAACTCGCTGCTCTCCTTTAAGCGCGAGCTGCACATCGAGATGATCCTGGGCCTGGTGGTCCTGTTGTTGCTGGTCATTGGTCTGATCCTCTTTGCGCTGTTCTGGCATCATGGTGCAGTTTCGTCCATGACAGAGACTCGCTGGATCGCCTGCGCCACCATGGATCACATCCATAGCATATTCATTCTTAACAGTCATATACCTTCTTAAAAGTGTGTTGGAAATATGAACATTATGAGAGGTAGGGGCGG
>JBDTHH010000489.1:0-8850 GCA_039937055.1 Ktedonobacteraceae bacterium
TCCATACCGGGGGTGCCACGATACATCTCCTTCAACGGCAGATCGTAGATCGTCTGCTGGCGCGCCGGCTCATGATAGGCCCGCTTGAGCAGGTGCGAGAGGGGCGCAGGAACAAGGTCTGGCATAGTATCTACCTCCTACATGCGGTTCCACAGAGCCTGCGAGAGTTCCCGCGCTCGTGCATGAATACGCGCTTCGTCCACGGTGAGCAACTGGCGATCGCGCATCAGCCAGCGACCTGCGACCATCGTTGAATTGACATGCTGGGCATCGATGCCAAAGATCAGGTGCCAGGGGAAGTTGCCGCTGCTGAGCGGCGTTGGCGGCAGATAATCCAGCAGCACGATATCGGCGGCGGCGCCCACGCTCAACTCGCCCAGGCGCGGGAAATCGGCGCAAAAGGGACTGAAGACGGCGTTGATGATGCGCGCGTTATGCTCAAAGGCCATGTTCAGCACCAGGTCGCCCGGCATGGCGCGCGGGTCGCCCAGCGCCAGCTTGTGGAGCAGGTAGGCCGCCTTCATCTCCTGCATCATGTTCATGCTGAAGCCATCGTTGCCCAGGCCGACGTTGACGCCGGTGCGCAGCATCTCTTCGACGGGCGCGCGCCCGACGGCGTTGTTCATGTTTGAGCGCGGATTGTGGACGCTATTGGTCTGCGTGGCGCTCAGGCGCCCGACCTCACCGCCGCCAACATGCACACAGTGCGCCGCGATGCTGCGCGGCCCCAGGATACGCTTCTCTTCCAGACGATCCACGACGCGTAGCCCATAGCGCGCCAGGCTGTCATTTTCGTCTGAGATATCTTCGGCGACGTGGATATGGAAGCCGACGCCCAGGTCCGCACCGCCGGCGGCACAGCGCTCAAGCGTCTCAGGACTCAGGGTGAAAGATGCGTGCAGGCCGTAGCTGGCGGCGATCAGACCCGCCTCCGCCGGCTGGCGCCGCGTGGTGCGCAGCGCGCGGATGAAGCGCTCATTCTCGTTGATGCCGGCCTCGATGATCGTGGGACCGTCGCGATCGGAGACCTCGTAGGCCAGGCAGGCGCGAATCCCGGCCTGCTCTACGGCATCGGCGATGACATCCAGGCTGCCTGCTACGGCGTTGGGGCTGGCGTGGTGATCGACGACGCAGGTGGTGCCGTGGCGAATGGCGTCAACCATGAACATCTCGGTGCTGGCCCGCGTGTCCTCCAGGGTCAGCAGCTTGTCCAACCTCCACCACAGGCGCTCAAGGATTTCGGGGAAGTTGCGCGGCGGCTCGCCCGGTAGCGCCATACCGCGCGCGAAGGCCCCGTAGAAATGCGTGTGCGTGCAGAGGAAACCCGGCATGATCAGCCCACCATGCGCGTCAACGTATTCCGCGCCAGGATGCTGCTGTCGCAGCGTCATATCTGTGTCGATAGCCGCGATCCGCTCGCCCCTGACCAGCACGGCCCCCTGCTCCAGCAGTTGGTTGCGTGCGCCAAGCGTGACCACGGTTCCATTGCCGATGAGTATGTCTGGCATAACTCGACCTTCCTGGGCGCAGGCCAGCAGCGCCCCTACATGAAATCGCCCCTCGTCTCCGGTGACCGGGACGCAGGCCGGCCACGCCCTACAAGATGCTCCCAACAACGCGTTCCACGGCCTCCATGCCCGGCACGCCCTTTTCGATGGATACGACGTTGCCGGCAGCGGCAACTACGGCGTCGATGCTCTTCAGGCCGCTGCCGGTGATCAGCAGGACGACGCGTTCGTCACGCGCGATGCGATCCTCGGCGAGCAGGCGTAGCAGGCCGGCATAGGCGGCAGCCCCTGATGGCTCGGCGAAGATACCTGTCAAGGAGGCAAGTTCTTTCTCGGCCGCCAGGATGGCTTCGTCGGAGACGGTGACGCCGAAGCCGCCGCTGGCACGGATGTCGCGCACAGCCATGGCGCCGTTGCGTGGCAGGCCCACGGAGATGCCATCGGCGACGGTCTGCGCCGGGTGTGGCCTGACGACGCCATCGCCGGCCAGGGCGCGCACGATGGCCGGCGAGCCTTCGGCCTGCACGGCGATCAGGCGCGGGAGACGCTCGATCATGTCCAGGCGATACAGGTCCTCGAAGCCGCGATAGACTCCGCTGATGATACAGCCATCGCCGGTGGGCACCAGCACGCTATCGGGAACCTCCCAGTTCAGTTGCTCGGCTATCTCCAGACCGACGGTCTTCTTGCCCTCGACAAGATAGGGGTTATAGCCCGTGTTGCGATTGTACCAGCCAAAGGTCTCGCAGGCCGCGATGCACAGGTCGAAGGCATCATCATAGCTGCCCTGCACCGAGAAGACTGTGGCGCCGCACATGAGCAGTTGCACGACCTTGGCGCGCGGCGCGTTGTGCGGCACAAAGATGTAGCACGGCAGACCGAGCGAGGCCGCCTGCACCGCCAGCGATGAGGCGGCGTTCCCCGTAGAGGCGCAGGCCACCGTGCGCCCCTGCGCCAGCGTCACGGCGATGATGCTGGCACGATCCTTGAGCGAGGCGCTGGGATTGCGCGTATCGTCCTTGACCCACAGATCAGTCATGCCCAGCCGCGCGCGCAAGCGCTCGACCGGGTAGAGCGGCGTGCCACCAACCGCCAGGGGTGGCATGTCTCTACGGCTATAAGAAATCGGCAGAAAAGCTCGATAGCGCCAGACCGTGGCGTTGCGCTCCTCGACCAGCGGCGTCAGGTCAAGCTGACGCGCTACCTGCTCGTAGTCGTAATGGACATCCAGCACTCCCAGCGGACCACAGGCGGGACAGGTGTAGGCAACATCCGCCGCGCTATAGCTGGCGCCGCACAAGACGCACTGCAAATGATGCACATGGCTGGCTGACATATGTTTCCACCTTACCGAATCACTTCCAGGGTGGCGCGCGCCAGTTTGGCTTTATCTTCGGCGCTGATGGGATGCTCGCGCTCAGGCACCTCCAGGTCGCTGAAGACGCCACATAGCTCGGTTGAGAAGTAGCGCAGGCCGTTGTCGTTCACCAGCGTGACGATCATACCGATATCGGGATAACGCCGCGCGACCTTGATGGCGGCGGCGACATTGCAGCCCGACGAGATGCCGCAGAAGATGCCCTCCTCTCGTGCCATGCGACGCGCCATCTCGATGGCTTCGTCGGAGGTAGTGGTAACGATGCCGTCCAGATGCTCAACGTGCAGCACTTCGGGGATGAAGCCGTCGCCGATGCCCTCGATCTTGTGAGCGCCCCAACTACCGCCGGCCAGGATATCGCATTCCTCTGGTTCAACGGCAAAAAGCTTGATCTGCGGATTGCGCTCTTTGAGGTATTTTCCCGCGCCCGTTATCGTGCCACCGGTACCCTGCGATAGCACCAGCGCGCCGACCTTGCCCCCGGTCTGCTCCCAGATCTCCGGCCCGGTGGTGCGATAATGCGCCTCGATATTATCCTGGTTGACGAACTGACCAACCTCCCAGTATTTGCCGGGAGCGGCCGCCTTGAGTTCCTATACCTAGTCGATCACCAGGTCCACATCGCTCTCCGCGCCTGGCGTTAACACAAGCTCCGCGCCATAGGCGCGAATGGTCTTCTTGCGCTCCTCGCTCATACCGTCTGGCATCACAATGACCACGGGATAGCCTTTGGCGGCACCAACGCACGAGGTGGCGATCCCGGTATTGCCGGTCGTCCCCTCAATGATTGTCATGCCGGGTCGCAGGTCGCCTCGGCGCTCGGCCTCCGCCACCAGAAACGGTAAAATACGATCTTTGACGCTGCCACTGGGGCTAAAATACTCGATCTTGGCCACGATCTGCGGCTTTACGTCGCCCACCACGCGGTGCAAACGCACCAGTGGCGTCATCGTGGCCGTGTCAAGGATGCTCTCCGCGATCTGCGCGCGACGATTCCAATCAACCATGATATGAGACCCTCCTCTAAAACTAATATACCCACCCGGTGGACGCGACTCTACCGGTCTGGCCGCCTTCATGTGACAAGGGAGCGGGCGCTTCCCCGGTCCGCGTAGGGATCCGGCTTGCCGCATCCGGGGAGCAGGCCCTTGGGCCTGGCAGGCCTCTCCCACCCTCGCACGCGAGGCCGTCCACTCGGATGCGGCAAGCCTGCTCCCTACGCGGATGCGAGCGTCTCCTTTATCATATGAGAGCGGTCAGAGCACTACCAGGTTTCTTCCATTGTTTGAACGGCACTGTCCCTGCACGTTACCGCACGCCTCATTCCCACATGCTGTATTCAACCTTCTTGTCGAGCCGGTGGCCACTTTGCGTCAGGATGATGCCGATCTCGCCCCGGTGATACGATTCGTGCGAGATGAGGTAGCCCAGGAAAGCCACAACATGCGGCTTGAAGCCCTTGATCTTGCCGCCAGCCTCTATGCCCTTCCTGAGTAATGCCACCATGGCTCCTCCTGACTCATCAAGCGAACGCATCAACAGGGGTTTGTCTGCCGCCTGCTCTTCCATTATGCTCCCTCCCTTTTTGTGGGCGGACGTTGCTGGGTGGCGCTGCCGCTGTTCTGCGCCTGTGTATGCAGCGCGCGTAGCACACGTTCGGGTGTCAGCGGGATCTGGCGGATGCGCGCGCCGATGGCGTCGGCGACGGCGTTGGCGATGGCCGGGGCGATGCCATCGATGGGGATCTCGGCGATGGCCTTGGCGCCGAAGGGGCCGAAGGGATCGCTGGTCTCCACGATATACGACTCCATCTGCGGCATGTCGGGCGCGCTAAAGATGCGGTAATCGCTGAGGTTCGTCGTCAGCAAGGCGCCGTGCTGGTCGTAGAGCATCTCTTCGCAGAGACCATAGCCCAGCGCCTGTGTGACGCCGCCCTCGATCTGGCCAGAGGCGGTGATCGGATTGATCACGCGGCCGGCGTCAACGGCTGAGACCGCCTTGATCACGCGCACCACGCCGGTCTCAATATCAACCTCAACCTCCACGCCCTGCACGGCAAAAGGCGGCGGCGAGTCGTAGCTCATCCAGGAGGCCGTGGCCATGATCTGCTGCTGGTTGTCAACATGCAGCGAGTGCAGTGCCACCTGCGAAACGGTCACCGTTTGCCCGCCCGGCGCGCCGATGATGCGATCTGTAATGGTCAGCGTCTCAGGCGCCGACTTGAGCATGCGGCCAGCCACATCGAGCATCTGCCCGCGCACCTGCTCGGCGGCCTTCTTGACAGCGCCGCCGCTGATGTAGGTCGTCGAGGAGGCGTAGGCGCCGGTATCGAAGGGCGTGAAGTCGGTATCTGACGAGTACATGATGATGTCTTCCACGCGCACGCCCAGCACTTCGGCGGCGATCTGCGCCAGCACGGTATCCGAGCCGGTGCCGATGTCCGTGGCACCAACGAGTACATTGAAGGAGCCATCATCGTTGAGTTTGATGCTGGCACCCCCCATGTCCAGACCCGCGATGGCCGTGCCATGCATAGCCAGTGAGAGACCGACACCACGCCGGAGGCGACCCGTGCCGCCCTTGCCACGCTTCGTCTTCCAGTCCAGCTTCTCCTCGACGATCTCCAGGCACTGCGGCAGACCGCAGCTTTCGATGATCTGCCCATAGCCCTCTTTGCCCTCGCCCAGGGCCTTGGCCAGGGGATTCTCATCGCCCTCCTTGAGCCAGTTCTTGCGCCTGAACTCCAACGCGTCCATACCCAACTGCTTCGCCACTTCATCTATATGGCTCTCTAATGCGAAGAAGCCTTGAGGGGCACCATAGCCGCGAAAAGCTCCGGCCGGCGGCAGGTTGGTATAGACGGCATCGGCCACGAAACGGATGTTCGGGCAGGGGTAGAGCGGCAACGGCTTGGAGCCGGTGTTGCTCTGCACCGTGAGCGAGTGCGTGCCATAGGCGCCAGTATTGGCGAGCACGATCATCTGGTTCGCTATCATAGTGCCATCGCGCTTGACGCCGGTCTTCATGCGGATGATCTGTGCGTGGCGCGAGCGGCTGCTGCGGAACTCCTCGGCGCGCGAGAACTCCAGCTTCACCGGCCGGCTGGTAGCGATGGTGAGCAGGGCGCAGATATCCTCGATCAGCACCTCTTGCTTGCCACCGAAGCCGCCACCGATGCGTGGCTTGACGACGCGGATGCGGCGCGGCGGCAGGCCGATCACTGGCGCGATGATGCGCCGCACATGATACGGCACCTGCGTGCTTGTGCGCACCACCAGGCGATCGTCTTCGTCCCAGTAGGTGATGACGATATGGTTCTCAATCGGCGTTTGCTGCACCTGCGGGACGATGTATTCTTTCTCAACCACAAGGTCCGATTCCGCGAAGCCACGCTCAACGTCGCCTACCTCGGCATGGATGTGCGCGGCGATGTTGCGGGCGGCATCGTAGATACGGTACGACTCCGGCTCAGGGTGAATGCGCTGTGCTCCCGGTTCGATGGCGCGGCGCGAGTCGAGGATGGCCGGCAGCACCTCGTAGTCGACCTTTATCAGGCTCAGGGCCTGCTCGGCGATCTCCGGCGTTTCGGCCGCCACGGCGGCGACGCGGTCACCTACGAAGCGCACGGTGGTATCCAGGCAGTACTGATCATGCGGGCCAGGCTCAGGCCAGGATTGCCCTGCGGTGGTGTAGGGGATGCGCGGCACGTCTTTATAGGTCAGCACGGCATGCACTCCCGGCAAAGCACGGGCCTGGGAGGCGTCGATGTCGCGGATGATCGCGTGCGCGTGCGGGCTGGTCAGCAGACGCGCGTGCAGCAGTTCGCGCAGATCGATATCGTCCACAAAGGCGGGTTTGCCGGTGACTAATTTGACGGCATCCACCTTGCGCTCGGCCTTGCCCACGATGCGCAGGTCGGTGGCACGCCGGGTATCGGTCAGCGTGGCCGTGCCCCCACTACTCATGTCTTCGCCGCTGGTCCCCGATTGCGACGTTGCACCGGGAGGCGTGAAGCCGCGCTCGCCGCCATCGTTGGTGCCCGCGCCGCCATGTTCCGCGTGCTCTAGGGGAGAGCGGCCGGGGTCCCAGGGGCGCACACCCTCGCCGGTATCCGGGCGACTGGTCGGCGCGACAGTCTCGCCGCGCATGATCGCCGCTGCCTGCAATACGGCCTGCACCGGTTTGACATAGCCTGTACAACGACACAGGTTGCCCGATAAGGCGTCACGCACCTCTTCCTCGCTCGGATGTGGGTTACGCTTGAGCAGGGCATGGGCGGAGAGCAGCATGCCGGGCGTGCAGAAACCACACTGGATGGCGCCCGTGTCGATAAAGGCCTCCTGCAACGGGTGCAACTTGCGCGCGCTGCCCAGGCTCTCGGTGGTAGTCAGTGTCGTGCCACCCGCCTGCATGGCCAGCATGACACAACTTGGACGCGGCACGCCGTCGACGAGCACTGTGCAGGCGCCGCACTCACCAGTTTCACACCCATGCTTGACGCTGAAATAGCCCTCGCGGCGCAGCATGGTTAGTAAAGAGTCGCCGGGAGCCACATCCAGGCTTTTGATGATCCCGTTGATGCGCAGTTCTAGTTCCATCCTATGACCTCCCCTCGGACGATGTGATGTCGCGCCAGCGCGAGATATTGATAGCATCCTCAAGAACGCGGTGTGCCAGAGTCGCGCCGCTCACGCGCCGGTAGCCGCTGCTGGCGCGATAATCTGACGGTGGATGAAACTCCGCGATGCCGCTCTGCACCGCGGCCAGGAGGCGCTGTGGGTCATCGGCCGGTGTGTCTTCCAGTTGCTTCTCGATAGCGTGCAGGCGCACCGGCTCCATATTGACGCCACCCAGCGCCAGGCGCACACGCTTATAGATGCCCTCGGTCACTTGCACAAGAGCGGCAGCATTCAACAGAGCGATGTCGGTCGGCGTGCGTCCGATGCGCGTAAAGGCCGCGCCGCTGCCGGGGGCGAGTCGCGGGATCAGCGCTTCGAGGATCAGCTCGTTGGGACGGCGCTCGTTGGCGAGCGCTGTATATGACACGCGCCGCTCTTGCTTGCCTTTATAGGTCACGCCCGCCAGCGGCAGCCCAGGACGGTCAGCGGTGCCCCCCAGCAGGTTCACCTGCGTCTTCGCGCCTGAGCGCAGCAACACCTCGACATCCAGCACAGCCAGGGCCGTGAGCAGGTCCGCCTGCGAAGCGGCGCCTATCGCCAATGTGCCCCCCAGCGTGGCTGTGTTACGGATCAGGTGCGAGAATGACGAAGCCTGCGCAGCACGCGCGAGCATGCCGCCGGCCAGATTTTTGATCGCTGGTGCCTCGACCAGCATTTGCAGGGTCGTTGTGGCGCCGATGTGAATCCCGCGCGCGTCTTCAGTGATATAGGAAAGGTTCAGGTCGCGCAGGTCAACGACGGCCTGGATACTGTCATCTTGCAGGCCGAGCAGGTAGGTGCCGCCGGCCAGGGGCACCGTTTTGATGTCCGTGCGCGCTATCAGCATCAGCGCGTCGTCGATATCCTCGACCCATTGATATTCAAGCAGGTTAAGCAGCATACTCTTCACCTTTGTAGCGGTAGTAGCGTGAATGCTTCAACATCGATCAGCCCCTGATCGGTAAGCTTGAGCGATGGGATCACCGAGAGCGAGAGGAAGCTGAGTGTCATACACGGATGCTCCAGCGTGCAGCCAAACTCGGCGGCCACAGCATCGAGCGCGCGCAGTTGTTGCACCAGCTCAGCGGCCGGCAGCGGCGAAACGAGGCCACCTAGCGGCAGGGCAACGCGCGCACGTACTTCGCCATCGACGACCACGGCAAAGCCGCCGCCCATCTCCGCGAGCGTGCGTGCAGCCAGGAGGATATCGCTATCGTTGGCGCCGGCGATCACCAGATTGTGCGCGTCATGCGCGACGCTTGAGGCCAGCGCGCCCCTCTTCATACCAAAGCCCTTGACCAGCCCC
>JBDTHH010000490.1:0-3856 GCA_039937055.1 Ktedonobacteraceae bacterium
TTTACGTTCATCCGAAAGGACTGGACACGCGTGTATAGGATAGATATTTTCCTGCTTATAGGATAGGAGTTTCTAGCATGCGGAGTACTAAAGGCATAGGGGTGCGATCGGCCAGCGGGGTTATGGCATCCGGCGACGAAGATAAGCGTCATGCGCATAACCGCCATGTTGTTGAGGCCATACTATGGATTATCGGCGTAATCGTCCTGGTGATATTCTCTGTGATAGTGCATATGCATCTGGGTCCCTGGCCCGTGGATTTGCAGACGACGATCTCGGAGCAGCATATTAACTACCCACCATGGGTACATACAATTATCGACTTGGTCAGCCATACCAATGATCCTATCCCGGCAGGCGTCGCGTTGGTCGTTTGGACCCTTGGCCTGCTGGTCTTCCGCAAGTGGTTGCAGGCGCTCTTTATTGCCGGCGGGACTCTGCTCTCGGACGGGATCAACTTCATGGACAATATCCTGGTTGGGCGCCCCCGTCCCAGTTCGCCGTTGATTCATATATTCCAGCCTGAGCCTATCAAAAGCTTCCCTTCTGGCCACGTTGAGCACGATGTGGTCTATTATGGGTTTTTACTGTTCCTCAGTTTTAGCAAACCCGTGCGCCAGTGGCGCTATTACAGGTTCTTGCTCCCCTTCCAGATCATCGCCGCCTTCATTATTGTCACGATCGGCTACTCGCGCATCTACGAAGGCTCCCACTGGTTGACGGATGTCCTGGGTGGCTATCTCTCCGGCGCGATCCTGCTCCGGCCGTCGTCTGGCTCTATCGCTGGGCCAGCGCCAAACTCGCGGAACGCCGCGCCAGGAAAATGCGCGTCCACCTCTAACAACAGAGCTGAACCCTTCCCTTTGCACCGTGTAATTTGACGCATCCATAGTCATGAGCCATAGATGCGTCAAATTACACAGCCTCGTTGATCCCAAAGTGGTCTGTTGAAGGTTTAAGGATAGGGCTCCCAGCAGTCACTATCCTTGCCAGTTTATCCCTCTTAATGAGCCTTCTAGCCACTCATTCTCTCCATTCAACCAGATTTTGTAGCGCACATCTATTCTCCATGCTACAGTGTTCTTAGGAATTCAGTACATGAGATGTCCCTTTCTGGAGGAGTCTATGCGACAACAGGAAAATGACAGGATCAAACAGGAAACGTTCATCAACATACGAAAACTCGCTGCTCTGGACATTGTCTTTCATGGTTCGAGGCTGATTCTCGCCGAATTTGCTTTGGCGGTGGTCTTCTGTGGTGCTGTAGGCACCTGGAGTCTCTTCGCCTTCTTCCATAACCCCAGCCACCCGATCTTTGGGGCCATCCTGGGTTTTTTCCTCTTGTGGCTTGCAGTCAATTACCTGCCGCTGCTGCTCTATGCTATCAGTATCGTCAGAGGGAAAAGTGCGGAGCGTGAGGTAGCATTCGAGCTGGAGCACAAAGATGTCTTCGCACGAAAGTATGGCCTGCAATCACTCTTGCTTGTGCTCCCACTTGTTGTACTCCTGCTTGCCATCTTCCAGGAGGTACAGAAGCGCTCGCGCTTGAGGAGCCGCCACTGAACATTGAACTGCCTTCTTTCACCGCAGTTCTCATGTCACCATGCTGAGGCAAAACGTGATCTCCTGAGACGTTTGGAGAGATACTGCCCTTTCTCGCTTCTACACATTCACGTCTCACGATCCTCTTTTTTACAAAGCCCCCACCCGCTAGTACCTTTTCTCTAAAAAATGAAAAATCAGGTTGAGATTTCTTAACTATATATTGGTACTTTTTAGTATCAATTCATTTATGTATGCATATGCACAAACTCAGATATGGTAATCTGCTATCAAGTTAAACGAAGAAACGCTACGGTGTTTCTTCCTGTGCCGTGGTGGTTGATTAGGTGATACACCGCGAAGGTACATCTGCAATCATGAGAAGTACTACAGCCTGGCGAACATCCACCGGGGATGTTGCCAAATACAGGAATACAGGAAAGGGTAGAAACAGCTATGCCCAGGAAAGAGCAACCCATATCTATGTACGATGGATCAGCGCGGCGCAGGCGCCTCTCCCCCCTCATGCTGCTCGGTATCAGCGTGCCGCTCCTGCTCGTGTTGATCAGCGCGACAGTATTTGTTTTGCCGCGCTTGCGCTCCCATGCAGCGGGCGCCAACGGCGACTGCACCCTGGTTATGCCCGCTAAGCCTTTAAGCGCGCAGGGGCTGGCGACGCCGTACCAGTTGGTCGCCACCAATGCGGCGAATGGTCCGTGCAATGAGGC
Source organism: Ktedonobacteraceae bacterium (assembly GCA_039937055.1). Taxonomy (GTDB): domain Bacteria; phylum Chloroflexota; class Ktedonobacteria; order Ktedonobacterales; family Ktedonobacteraceae; genus JALYTT01. Next base: position 2,271 of record JBDTHH010000490.1, read on the forward strand.
CAATGCCGCTCAGGCGGCCTTTGTCCAGGGGGCCGTGTTTGATCCGGCCACCGGACAGATTTCGGTCTATAATCCACTGGTTATCGACCAGGGTACGCAGCCAGCAGCCCAACCCGTTGTTCCCCATCTTCCGGCTAAGGGCATCGTCGCGCTCTGGTTTGGCTTCAATGGCAATAACCTTACTTTGCAGGGTGCCAACGGCAGCCTGCAACAGGGTCACTGCGTGAATGGCGCCGATGGCACGATCTTTGGGCAGTTTGCCTATTGTAATGCTCCGAACTTCTTCGCTGCTGCCACCCGCGCGATCCATGCGGGGCAGATGGTACCCCCACCGGTAGGCACGGCGAAAGATGGCATGGCCTGCCCCACAGTGCGCGATTTTAGCGTCGTCGACATGGACCAGAGCGATAATGTGGTAACGCAGTACCTGGTGACGGCCGATGGCAAAACTGCGCAGATGAACGCCGCGAACATCGCCGCCCTGCAAGGCGCGCAGACGCAGGTCAATGCCAGCGATAATCGCCTCCTGGCAATAGCCCTGGATGGCACCCTCGGTTGTACTCCCTGGATGGCGCCCGACCTGGCCGACCCCGGTCATATGGTTCCGGCCCTCCCGCTCAACGAATTGCAGGCCGCTTCACGGCAGTTCGCGCCAATGGCCCTGGTGCCGCTTGGCGACCCGATGGTGCTCAACAATAACCAGCCCGACCTGAACAAGGTCAACGCCTACCGCAGGGGCGTCGATCAGCGGGACGCGCAAAATATGAACCAGGCGAGTACAACCACCTACTGCACGGATCTCGCCAAGATCAGCCCGGCGCGCATGCAGGCTGACGCGGCTCTCACGAAGGCGCGTCCTTCGCCCGATGCCGCCGCCGCCAATTCGCTCTTCACTTTCCTGGCCCAGCGCTTTGTCGCCACCTTTGGCGCCAACGGCCTGAACTGCGCCGCCCTGCTGAAGCAGCAGGACCCTGTGACTGTGACGACCGATGCCAATGGTGTTGCCACCGATGCCACGATCAATGGTGGCAATAACGGTGGTGGCAACGCTACCCCTCCAAACTGTAACGTCAATGGTACGGCCGTCGCTGGCTGCACCGGTACAGTCATGATCAACGGTCAAAGTTGCACCCTGGCATTCGATAACGCCACGCACCAGGTGACCATCACCTGTGGGCAACAGCAGCCGGGACCGGGAGGCCAGCCGCAACCAAAGCAGACGCCGCCGGCCCAACAACAACCAAACCAGCAACAGCCGACAACTCAGCCAACCCAGTAATGCCCCGTCAAGCGTCATGTGACGACCCTATGTGTAGTGGCCCCCCTTGCGGGGGCCATGTTCCAACCCCCCAGGGGTGATCTGTCTCGCACAGATCACCCCTTTTGACATCCACCGTATTGCGGTGCCAGGCAAGCTGGATTAGGATAGGCACCTCTTGCAATCACCCCCAGCGAGATGCATAATGGCACAATGCACTCATGGTATATATATGCAAAAAGAGCAAGATCAGAGAAGTTTTGTCCCTCCTGCTGTGCTACACTGTTCCTTGTCGAGCACAGACGCGCTCTGGTTCGCGTAGGGGCTA
>JBDTHH010000491.1:0-5495 GCA_039937055.1 Ktedonobacteraceae bacterium
TGATCGTCGCACCAACGCCGGTGTTGGTGTCCACATAGCTGGTCAGATACTGGCCGTAGATCTGCACGCTATAATTCTGCGTGCCATTGAGGATCTTTTCGCTCTGATCGCTATAGCTATCCATCAACGCGCTTGAATAGCCGAGTTGCAGCGGCTTGAGCGGGTGGGCCGTCCCCCCCAGGTACATCGTGGGCACCACCGAGGTCAGTTGATGTGTTCCCGACATGTATTCCTGGATCTGGGTGTAGTCGTCCCAGCCATGCAGGAAGGAGCTCTCATTATAGCTAAAGCTATAGCTGGCAGCTTTGCGGGTGGCGCTGCTATCATCGCCCACATAGCTGGTGACCGTCTGCAACGAGAAGGTGCTCATCACCGTCGGAGCAGTCAGACCCCCTGGGTAATCCAGGGGGTCATCACACCGCAGCGGGGTGGAGACCAGCGGCGTACAATGATAGTTGCTGCCATACCGATAGGCCGTGGTCCACGTCCCATTGGTGAAAGGAGCCAGGTAGGTGAAATCGACCGTGCCAGCCACCGACCCGCCCTGGACGCCATAGGTGATTTGCTTCATCACCGCGTCGCGGATCGTCACATGCCCACTAATCGTCACGATATCCTGTTCATAGGAGACGCGCAGATAGCGATCGGCGCTTCCTTCGTTCGGGGGGACCAGAGAATCCAGATCCCAGCGATAGTTGGTTCGCGTGCCGTTGCTATCGGTATGATATTGCAGCGAATCCGTCGTGCAGCCGTATTCGGAATACGCGCCATCACCAGCCCAGACGTGGAAGCAGGGCTGGCCATTTTCCTGAATTTGTTGGACCTTCAGCGCCGTCAGATGTTCTGTGACGAAGGCTCCCGGGCTACCGTTAGGAACCAGCCGATCGCTGGTGTTGTCAACATCGTTGAGCGCGTACCAGGTCCCCGTTTGGGCGCTGCCACTGGGATACTGAGCAGCACTGATCGAGCCCAGCGTCAGCGACCAGCCATCGCCGACGTCGTTACTTGGGGAGGACACACCGGTCCGCGCGTTGGTACTGCCGCTATTGTAGGTCAGGGTGAGCGCAGGTGTCGTCCCTGGCGGGCCGGGCGCAACGGTGAGCGGATAGCTGTAGGAAAGCTGACCTGCGTTGCCCTGCACCGAAGCCAGATGTGGCGTCGGGGGACTCTGTTCCGTCGTATCGCCGCCGCCGACGTCGAACTGGGGACCAAGCACAGTGCTCTGGGCCGTCAACGTGTGGGTTGCGGGATCGTTGTGCAGCGGGATGATAAAGGCTGCGGTGGGTTGATGGGCCTGGCGAGCCGCGGACACCTCGCTGGGCCACGTCAAAAACAACCGCCCGGGGTCCAGGTCCATCCGCTGCATCTCGGAGAGCTGGTAGTGGTAGAGAAAGGTAATGGGGGTGCGCAGTCGCGCACCCGTCACCACATGGCCCTGCGCGTCGTCGAGCTGGAGGGTGTAGGTGCCCAACACACTCGTCGACCCGACGAAATGCCCATGGATCTGCGTCACATGCAGCGTCAATGTGCCTGTCGGCGCGCCGCCGGTCGCGACAGTGGCCTGGGAAAGATCAAGCAAGCCAGGGCGGATCTGCACCTCGAGCCGTTGATCGCTCCCAACCATATCAAGTGGTTTGACACTGACGCTGCCTGCCTGAAAGGAGGGGGTCAGCGAGAACGTCAGGGGGTGCATGGTCGCGGGCTCCGCATGGGGAGGCAGTTGCGACAGCGCTGGCCCTTTCCCCTTGGAAAGGATCGACGCGGGAGGCGAGGTGCGTGGGGCAGATGGCGTGACCTTCGGCGCCGGGCGCCCCTCCTTGAGGAACTGTTGAAATGTCATACTCGCCTGGGGCGACGAGAACGGCGTCAGCGCCGCGGCATGCGCCGGCGGGATCAGCGAGGCCCACCCCGTGAGCGCATCCGAGAGCAGGAAAATGGCGAGCAAGATTGAGAAGCAGAGGTGGACACCCCCTACTCGAAGACGCATTCGAGGGGGGGTGTAATCAGGGAGCGATTAAAAATAGAATGGCGACGAAGACGGTGAAAGGGCATGAAGAGTCCTCCGTGTCTCACTATACATAGACGGCAGCAGGGGATCATGAAAAAATATGTGCGGTGGGATGAGCCGGATACATCTGTTTCCCCAGTGTGTATCTCAGGCATGTCACAAGTATAGAAGATACTCTATCTACTTGTCAAGTGCAAACGAGCGTCTCTGTCTCTAGTGGACAAAATTCACATCATCTCCGTCCACTGTGTTTGACGAACCATGACAAAGAGGAGAGCAGGAAGATGACAATAGAGCGATCAAGGCCCTCAAAACGCCAGAAATGAAGCAAGCGGGCAAGTAAGAGTATCGACAAGATGAACCTGCGTAGGCGCATGCGTGTTTGGTAAGGGAGGCTATACTACCGATATACATAGATAAAATATGGCGAATGTATGCCAGGGAATCTTAGCGCCCATCCAACATCAGGAGAAACTTACATGCCAGTTATTCATGTAGATACGGACGTAATGCGGCAACTGGGGCAGGTGTTCATCCAACTCAATCAGCAGCTCGACCAGCAGTTCGTACCCCAGATCCAGAACCATGCCGGTCAACTTGAGAGCGATTGGCAGGGGAGCACCCGCCAGCACTACGAGCAAATGTACCAGGAGTGGCGCGCGTGTGCCAACCAGATCGTGCAGCGCGGCGAAGACCTGAGTCGTCGCCTGCAAAACACAGCACAGCAGTTCGAGAATGTGGACCAACAAGGCTAAAGAAGATACGCTGCGGCGGTCTCTTGCTCATCGATAAAACAAGGTCGTGAGAGGGTAGGGGCGCCCCTACCACCCAACCTCACATGGTTTATCGACAGCAGGCGCCTGACGGGATATAATGGAATATGTTGAAGATCTACACCACGTGGGAAGCTCATCGATGAACGAAAAAATCCAGTCAGTGCTGAATTCTCTGCCGCATAAACCCGGTATCTATCTGATGAAAGATGCCGAAGGGACGATTCTCTATATTGGCAAGGCCATCTCGCTCTATAGTCGTGTGCGCTCCTACTTTCAGGAATCGACGGACCTGAGCCCCAAGAATCGCAGCATGGTGGCGAAGGTGGACGACATCGAGTTTCTCGTGGTCAGGAACGAGGTAGAGGCGCTGGTACTGGAGAGCAACTATATCAAGCAGTACCGGCCGAAGTACAACGTGCTGCTGCGCGACGATAAAAGCTATCCATATATCAAGGTGACGCTGAAAGAGGATTTCCCCCGCGTCTACCGGGTGCGCAGTTTTCAGCGCGACGGCAATCGCTACTTTGGCCCATACACCAATTCCGGCGCCGTAGATGCCACGCTGGACCTGCTCAACAAACTCTTTGCCTTCCGCACCTGCCGCTACGATGCCAGCGCCTGGGCGCCGCCTCGTACCCGCGCTGGGAGCGAGGAGCCGCCGCCGGCCTGGAAGCAGAAGCTGCTCAACCGGCCCTGCACGCAGTACTTCATCCACCGCTGTATCGCGCCCTGCGTGGCCTATGCCTCACGCGAGGAGTACGATGCCGTGATCCAGCAGGTGATTCTCTTTCTGGAAGGCAAGCATGACGAAGTCGTCAAGGGCCTGCAAGCCCGCATGGAGACGGCAGCCGAGAACCTGAATTTCGAGGAGGCGGCACGCATTCGCGACCGCATCCAGGCGGTCGAGCGCATTCTGGAGAAGCAGCGCATCATCTCCACGGAGGGCCAGGACGACCAGGATGTAATCGCCCTGGCCAGCGCCGAGGATGAGACCTGCGCCCAGGTTTTCTTCTTCCGCGTGGGCAAGCTGGTGGGCCGCGAGTACTTTGTGCTGCAAGGCACGCGCGATAGCAGCCCCGGCGAGATCATGGGCTCCTTCCTCCAGCAGTTCTATGAGAGCGCGCCCCACATCCCGGTCGAAGTGATACTCGAAGCGGAACCGGATGACCGCGCTGTGCTCCAATCCTGGCTGAAGGAGAAACGCAAAGGGGCGGTAACGATGAGCGTGCCCAGGCGGGGCGAGAAGCTGCGCCTTGTCGAGATGGTCAAGCAGAACGCCCAGGAGGTCCTGGAGCAGCAACGCATCAAGTGGCTGACGGACAGCCAGAAGACGCAGCTCGCCCTGGAAGAGCTGCAAGAGGCACTCAACCTTGCGGCCCCACCCTACCGCATTGAGTGCTACGATATCTCGAACACGCAGGGTACAAACTCTGTGGGAGCAATGGTGGTCTTCGAAGCCGGCCGCCCAAAAACCAGCGAGTACCGGCGCTTCAAGATCAAGAGTGTTGAGGGTCCCAACGACTTCGCCAGCCACCAGGAGGTGCTGCGCAGGCGCTTCCGCCGCAGTGCGAAAGCTGAAACTCCACAGAGCGAGCCGGCGTCTGATGTAGGGGCGCCCCTACCTGATGACTCGCACAGCGGTGACACGGAGGCCGGGCAGGGCGAACCTGCTTCCTACGAGCACAACTGGAGCATACCCGACCTGATTATCATCGATGGCGGCAAAGGCCAGCTCAGCGCGGCCATGGAGGTTCTGCAGGAGTTGCATATCGATGTGCCGGCGGTAGGACTGGCCAAGGAGAACGAGGAGATCTTTATCCCGGTCTCGCCCGACCCCATCATCCTGCCCCGCGCATCGCAGGGCCTCTACATGGTGCAGCGCATTCGTGACGAGGCGCACCGCTTCGGGATCACCTACCACCGCAAACTGCGCTCCGACCGCACGTTCACATCCCTGCTCGACGAGATCCCCGGCATCGGCCCCAAGCGCAAACAGGCGCTTATGAAACACTTCGGGTCCCTGCGTGCGATCAGCGCCGCCAGTATCGACGACCTGGCCGCTATCGATGGCATGACACGCGATGCCGCCGAGCGCGTGAAAGAGTACATCGGGCGTATCTGATAACCCACACAAGGCTATCCAACCTCCCCTCTATGGATACCAGCCAACCAATCATTTGGTTGGATTCCTTATACTGCAAGTAAGTGGGCAAATCATTGGAAAACCCACAGCTAGTTTCGCTTGAGCGACATATGGCATCGCTCAGATGTACGAGGAGGACTCTTGATGGCAAGGATTCATATAGATACCGAGATTATGCGCCAGCTTGGCCGGCGCTTTGTAGAGGTCAGCGAGTATAGTCATAATCAACTGATCTCAGAACTCCAGAGCATGACCTCGCAGATTGAAGGCGACTGGCAGGGCATCAGCCGCCAGCGCTACGACGAGCTGTTCCAGCACTGGATACAGAGCGCGCAGAGCCTGTTGAACTGGGGCCAGGACATCGGGCGTCATCTACAGACAACTGCCGAGCAGTTTGACGCAGCCGACCAATCATAAATCGCTTTCAGGCATGCAGAAGGCGCTGGCTGACCTGACCCTTGCGCGGGTTGTGTGCCCTGGCAGGGCGTTCCCATGCTCGCCACCACTCTTCCCCCTGTGTACCACAGGGCGCTCTCCACAGCATCCATCTGGCCGAGAACGAGATGCA
>JBDTHH010000492.1:0-6008 GCA_039937055.1 Ktedonobacteraceae bacterium
GGCAAGCCACGCCCTACGGAACGCCCGCTCGGTGATAGAACGGGATGATTTTCACGCGCCGGGGTGTTTTCTTGATTAGACAGTACACAGTCAGGTATGCTATACTGTATCTTACCCAATACAAAACAGCATCATTCTATTGTTGCTGCGAAAAATAGCCAGCCCACTGCTTGGGAGGGCGACAGACAGACAAACAGGTTTAGACGAAAGGGGTCTAGAATCAATGCCGAAGAAGGGTGAACTTTCAAAGACGGCGCGCGCTTCTATGGCGAACCGTGAGGAGATCAACCACCAGACCGGCCGCATCTGCGCAAAGTGCGGCGAGGCTATCATGCTGAAGGAACTCCAGCCCGTGAGGGTTGTGGGCAAGGGCATGGTCTACTACCACAAGGGTCATTACGGCGCCTAGTCCGCGTGGATTGGCAAGGTCCTCCACCTACGTAGGGACCCGATGTATCGCGTCCGGCGCAATAAATTGCGCGAATCCGTTGGAACAAAGATATGCATACAATATCTCATATGGACGCAGATATGTATACAATATCTCATTCGCGCAATACATTGCGCCGGACGCGATACATCGGGTCCCTACGTAATGGAGCGCGATCGCGTAATGGATATAGAAGGTGCAAGATGTTCTGGAAACGGCTACGCGTGTTACTATTCCGGGCGCTGCGACTGCGCTGTCCGGTCTGTGGTCAGGGGAAGCTCTACCAGGGCTGGTTCAAAATGTATGAGCACTGCCCCGTCTGCCACTTTAAGTACGAGCGCGAGTCTGGTTACTACACCGGCGCTATCGCGGCCAACCTGGTTCTCAGCGAATTGCTGATTACCGCCATCACGCTTCCCCTGGCGGTGAATCCGAGCGTCCCGTTCGTGCCGCTGCTCGTCTGGGGCATGACCATGCCGATCCTCTTCCCGCTGATCTTCTATCGCCACACCAAGAGCCTGTGGATGGCTTTCGACCACATGATCCACCCGGTCACCAACGAGCGCGTCTTCTTCCCCGAATAGAAAAGCGCCAATCGCGCCAGATCGCCCCTTGACATTCCCCCCGCAAGCTGCCACAATCGGCTCAATCAAACCAATCGCAAAAAAGAGGAGCACGTATCTATGGTGCAGTCGATAGATCAAGAGATGGAACAGCCAGAACGCGCCCAGCAGGCTCAAAGCCTGCGTGTGGGCTTTCAAGGCGAGCGCGGCGCCTTCGGAGATGAGGCGACGCGGACCTATTTTGGCAAGCAGGCCGAACCACAACCTTACCGCGCATTCGCCGATGTCTTCCGTGCCGTGGCAGCGGGCGAGGTCGATTATGGGCTGGTGCCGGTCGAAAATTCGCAGGCCGGCAGCATCAACGATGTCTACGACCTGCTGCGCCAGCATGACTTGTTCGTCACCGGCGAGATTAGTCATCCGGTGAACCACTGTCTCCTGTGCCTGCCGGGCCAGCAACTCGACGCTATCACGCGCGTCATCTCTCATCCGCAGGCGCTGGCACAGTGCGACGTGTACCTGCGCGAACTGGGCGTGGAGATCGTCGCGACCTACGACACTGCCGGCAGCGCGAAGATGGTGCGCGAAGAGAGCCTCAAGGGGGTGGCGGCGGTCGCCGGAGCCGGGGCCGCGCAACTGTACGAGTTGGAGGTGCTGGCAGCGGGCATCCAGACCATCCAGGACAACTACACACGCTTCATCGCTCTGAGCAGAGAACCAGCCCCCCGGCAGGCGGGCGCGGCCAAGACCATGCTGGTGATGGCCACCACGCACCAGCCAGGTTCGTTGCACAAATGCCTGGGCGTGCTGGCGACGAATAAGATCAACCTGCTCAAACTGGAATCCCGCCCGTCACGGCAGCGCATCTGGGAGTACGTCTTCTACCTGGACTTTGAGGGCCACCGCGACGACCCCCCGGTACGCAACGCCCTGGCCGACCTGGCAGGCTATACACTGTTCTGCAAGGTGCTCGGCTCGTTCCCCAGGAGCATGTAAGATCATCCGTCTACGTAGGTATTGTGAAATATTACCTTGACGCCGTGCGCGGAATCCCATAAAATCTAGGAAGAGAGTCGCGCATGATATGTGTCTCACCATAGCGTATAACTGTAAGCCGGGAGCGCAGTATGTCACACTACTGCCGCGTTGAGTCAGGAGGGGGTCATGGTTCCATCACAGCTGGAAGACGAATGGTTGAGCTTGCGACAGGCTGCCGACCTGTTGGGCATGCATCCCGCGACGGTGAGACTCTGGGCTGATCGCAGCGAACTACCGTCGCGCCGCACCAGTGGTGGCCACCGGCGCTTCCGGCGCGCAGATATCGAGGCGTATATGCGCCTGGAGACGGAGCGCAAACCGCACCCGGCGGCGCAACTGCTGGTGCAGAGCGTCCTGGGACGCGTGCGCTTCGCGTTTACTGACGGCACTCTCAATACCCTGCCCTGGTACCAGCATTTCAACGATACTGCCCGCGAGGGCTATCGCCGCCTGGGCCGCCGCGTGCTGGAACTGCTCCTGCGCGCCCTCACCGATAACACAATTTATGATGAACTGCGCCGCGAGGCCACGGAACTCGGCGCCGAATACGGCTCCATCACTCGTGGCTCCCGTGTCCCGGTGGCCGATGCCGTGCGCGCTTTTCTCTACTTCCGCAGCTTGATAGATGAAAGCGTGCTTCAACTCGCGGAGGTCCAGGGCGGGCGCGAACACCAGGACCTCCCCTGGGCCGAAAGCCTCTACCAGGTCCAGGCGATCACTAACGAGATCCTGCCCGCGCTGATCGAGGCGGCGCAGGCACCATCAACGCTGTCGCATTAATGTCAATCTGAATGTTACCTGTAACTGCCTGCCTTTATTGCTTCTATCTATACACTATGATGCACCAGGGAACAAAGTACCACGAGCAAATCCAGCGGGAACATTTACACCGTAAGAACGTCTCTTCTTATAGAGGCAACATACACATAATTTTTTATTGCGTAATATATAGATATTTATCGATGTTAGCTTGCTTAAGATGGAGAATATCCGATGTCAGCAGCCGATACTCCTGAGCAGGGAAACGAGGCAGCCGCGGACACTTCTGCCGTGCCAGCGCATGCTGAAGAAGAGCAGTCAGCAACTGTTCCCGCCGCCTCACCACCGCCTCCCACCCGGCCCGACGCCGGTGAAGCCTTCGACGAGGAGGAGTATGCCTTCGAAATCCCCTCCATCGATGATCCCGACGCGCCCCCAACTGACATCGCGGATATCGTGCTCGCCGATCTTAACGAGGCGCCGGTCTCCGCCAGCGGAGCCATGCCCAGCGCTATCGTCTCCAGCGCTGATAGCGATCCCTCTCCAACCGCCCCTGACCTGCGCGTCGTGCCTCGCACCGCCTTACCCACAGCAGCGCCAACCTCCGCTATGGTACCTGCCCGGCCCATCCCAGCAATGATGGTACAGTCGCTCTCTGCTCCCCGGAGACTGGCTTCGCGCGAGGAGCGTTTACGCCTGTACAAGAAGCAGCGCCTGTACATCACACGCAAGCATCTGCGGCGCGCGCGCCTGGTGGATCGCCGCGCGCGTATCCGCTTCTGGACCGCCATTAGCAGCGTCGTGCTAACATTCCTGGTGCTCTTCCTCTCGACGGGCACAGCAGGTACCATCGTGGCCTATAACTTCTATACACAGACGCAGGTCAAATACGAAAACCAGGTGCTCACGCTGCGCGACCTGTTGCCCCCAGATAACCTCAAGATCTTCGATCGCAAGGGCGTGATGCTGGCCCAGATGACCGACCAGGGCCTGCATACGGAGGTACCTTATGCGCAGATCGCCGTCCCGGTGCTCCAGGCCACGGTCGCCACCGAGGATAAGAACTTCTGGACCAACCAGGGCATCGACGTGTTGCGTATCGCGCGCGCCGCGCTGGATGATGTCTCCCGAGGCCATGTCGTTGAGGGCGGCAGCACCATCACGCAGCAGCTTATCAAGAACCTGGTCGTGGGCAACGAATCCAGCGTTGTGCGCAAGCTGGAAGAGATCATTCTGGCCCCGCAGGTGAATGGCCATTACACCAAAAGCGACATCCTGGAGATGTACCTGAATAGCATCTACTACGGCCACCAGGCGTACGGCATCGATGCCGCCGCCACGGTCTACTTTGGCCTGGTGGATAAGCCGGGTCAGTCGGCCGCCTCGCAACTGGACCTCGCGCAATCGGCTATGCTCGCGGGCATACCCAGCTCGCCGGGACTGTTCGATCCGCTCTCAAGTCTGCCGGACCCGCGCGCCGCCGCCTCCGGGCGCATGAAGGTCGTGCTTGATGCCATGGTGAATCAGGGCTACATCACCAGGGTGCAGGAGATTGACGCGCTCAATGAGGCGCAGGGTCCGCATTTCTTCAAGTCGGCCCCCACGCTGAAAAACCGCGCGCCACACTTCGTCAATTTTGTGTTGAACGATCTGCAGAAGCTGCTCAGGCGCTCGCGCCAGGAACTGTCACGCTCCGGCCTGCTCGTCTACACGACGCTCGATATCGGCCTGCAGGATAAGATTCAGAAGATCGCCCAGCGCCACGTTGCCGAACTGCGCGGGCATCGCGTCACCAATGCCGCTGAGGTGCTCATCGACTTCCACACGGGGGCGATTATTTCGCTGCTCGGCAGCATTGACTACAATAATACCGCCATCGATGGCCAGTTCGATGTCGCTACCCAGGGGTACCGGCAACCCGGATCATCGTTCAAGCCCTATGTCTATGTGACGGCCTTCGAGCAGGGGGCCTCGCCCGCGCAGGCCATCGACGATCAACCCATCTCGATCTCTGTTCCCGGCTCAAGCGACCCTGTGTTCCAGCCCAAAAACTACGACCGCCGCTACCACGGCCATATGACGCTGCGCTGCGCCCTGCAAAACTCCCTCAATGTGCCGGCGGTCAAGGTGTTACAGCACGCGGGCATCACCGCCTCTATGCAGACCGCACACGATATGGGTATCACCAGCTACACGGGGACACCGGGCTACTCGCTGGTGCTGGGCGGCCTGGGCGTTCGCCTGATCGATCATACTTCGGGCATCGGCACCTTCGCCAACGGCGGGACCCATGTTGGTTACTATGACATCAGCAAGCTTGTCTACGCCACCACCGGCCAGGTCTTCTACCAGCACCAGTCCGCTCCCGCACACCAGGTGATCAGCCCGCAGATGGCCTATATGATGACCAGCGTGCTGAGTGACAACAACTCACGCATCCCCGAATTCGCCGATTGTAACGTGCTGCAACTGTATTCGAACTCGCAGGACAGTTGCTATGCCGGCAACCGGGGCGCGATCCGCCCGGCCGCTGTCAAGACTGGTACGACCGAGGATTTCCGCGATAACTGGACCGTTGGCTACACTACGGACTATGTGATGGGCGTGTGGGCAGGCAACGACAACAACGCGCCGATGATCAATGTGACCGGCGTCCAGGGCGCGGCCCCCATCTGGCACGACTCCATGCTACTGGCCGAGAAGGGACGCCCCATCCGCGACTTCAAGAACCCCGGAGGTTTACAACAGGCCTCGGTGACCTACCCCGATGGCGTGAAGACAACCGATTGGTTCGCACCCGGCACCGTGCCGAGCTTCGTGCTCCCCACCTCCACTCCCGATACCGGTCATAACCCGACGCCCATTCCCACAGGCACACCGCCCGTCGATCCCACCCCGCCCTCGCTGCCGCATCCCTACTGCCCCAGCAGTTACAGCTTCGTCTTCGCCCCTCCCACAACGGATCAGCCGGCAGATAACGGGTGGTGGTAATCCACCACCCAGGTTGAGGAATTTTAACCTCAACCTGGAAATTATCACCGTATTACTACCTGCTTCTCTTGTTATATCCATACATGGACATTTTATAATAGCATTCGCCGCTTCTGAGTATATGAGCGGTTTCCAGACCTCTGCATTATTGATTCGTCAGAAACATAGCACGAAGCTTATAGGAGGAGACAAGATGTCAGTACAAGAGTTTGCGTTAGACGCGTCGG
>JBDTHH010000493.1:0-4124 GCA_039937055.1 Ktedonobacteraceae bacterium
CCCCACGCCCTATTACCACTTATTTCTCCCACAACTCCGCGCGTTTCTCGCGCAGGAACTGGGCAATCTCCACCGGGTTCTCGTGTTGCAGGGCCTTCTGTTTCAGGTCGGCGGCCACCACGCTCCACAGTTCTTTTTTGGGCAGGTAGCGGATATCGCGGCTGGCGAGCAGTTCCTCGAAGATGCGCCGCTCCAGTTCGTGCCAGGTTGAGCGGTCGCGACCGTCGATCTCGCCGCTATCGGGTATGTAGTCCTGGTCGTTGGTGTTATTGTCGACGCGCGCGTGTAGTGGCTGGAAGTGGGTGTTGACGATCTGCTCCATGCGCGCCTGCTCCAGGGCGCCCGCGTCAAAGGCCAGGGTGCCGACCAGGTGGACCTGAACAACCGGGCGCAGGGTATCGTTCACATGGCGGGGACCCTCGCGGCGACAGTAGTCCTCCAGGCGCTCGTAGAGGGCATCCGGCTCGCTCAGCCCCTCGACGCGCAGGTCGTGGCGCACGAAGGGACGGCGATTGTTCCTGAGATGGCTGGCGCGATGGCAGCGGGCCTGCTTCTGGGGGTCGATGCTCTCAGATGCGTCGGTATCGATCTCCACGAAATAGTAGCCGCGGTCCTCCCAGGCGGACTCCTCGGCGCTCCAGGTCTCAGGTGAGCCAGGATTGTATAGCCAGCCCTCGAACTCGTATGGCTTATGCACGTGGCCCAGGGCCAGGTAGTCGATATGGGGTCGCAACTGCTGGAACTGCGCCATCGTGGGCAGACCCTGGATGCGCGGCACGATGCCTTCGATACCCGTGTGCATCAAGAGCAGCCGGTACTCGATGCCCTCCGCGTCCTCGCCGGCACGCGCGGCCTCCAGCGCGCCGGCCATGCCCTCCAGACTGCGCAGCGTCGCCGACCCCTGCCAGGGCAGCCCGTAGACGCGCAGGTGACCACCCACGAGGTCCACATGCGAGCCCAGCATCGTGTCATGTTGCCAGTGGCTCAACACCGGGGCGCCATCGCGCATCTGGGGCGTCAGGAGAGACAGGTAGTTCTGGTGGCACAGAAATTGCAGCCACGACATACCATCGCGGTAGTAGCTGCGGTCATGGTTGCCTTCAATTGCCACAACGGCGATATCGTGATCCCTGAGCTTCTTCAGTCCCTCAATGGCATGGGTCAGCGTGCGGGCATCGATGGCGCGCTTATTGAAGAGATCGCCCGCGATGACCACGAAATCGACGCGCCGCTGCACGGCTTCGTCCATGATCTCCCAGAACGCGCGCGTGAAATCGTTGAAACGCTCGCGCACGCCATACTGTTCGTAGCCCAGGTGGACATCCGCGATATGGATAAATGAAGCTCGCACAATCCTCTCCAACTTCTTGTATTCACATTAATGAGGGCCGGTCATCAAAGCCCGCACGGCAGCCGCGACCAGGATGAAGGCCCCGATGCTGAAGATCAGCACGTCGCGGCGCACGTTCTTGCCGCTGGTAGCATAGGTGACGGCAACGGGCAGCACCAATGCTACGATGCCGCCATAGACATAATGTAGCCAGTACAGCCCGGTCCCGGTGCCAGGTTTCTGTCCCAGGATCACCAGGAGGACGCCCAGCACTCCCTGCAATGCGCCGATCAGCGCAGCGACAATCAGGGATATGCGCCAGGGCTGATTCATCGTCTCGGTCCTCTTCGTAATGTAGAGAATGAGGCCCCATATGCCCGCGATGGCCCCCGAGGCAAGCACCAGAAACATATTGTAGTAGTGTATTTGAGAGATAAGCTCTTGCATGATACTTCCAGGAGCTACTCGTAAATAAGTCGCGCGCTCCCGGTCCATCCTTTCTGGACAGTTCTTTTCGCGTGGGGTAAATTCGGAAGGAACTCCCACCCTGCCCCTACTATAGCGCGTATACGTCTGAAAAACAAGGCTCTACTGGTCTGTCCTCAGACTGATGCAAAAGCCGCCTCTTCGTAGTGCTCTGTCAAACTTCAATCAACAGATGAACCGCTCCCGTCCGCGTAGGGATTCGGCTTGCCGCATCCGGGTCAGGCATCCCGTGGGGGGCCTGTGGGGCTCCCTCTCCCGCCCTCGCAAGCGAGGCCGTCCCCATGGATGCGGCAAGCCGAATCCCTACGCGGGCGGGGGGCTTCTCACCCGTGTAATGAACTTTGACAGAGCACTACGAAGGACACAACCTCTGCATCATCCTGAGGCCTGGGAACTTTTTCTTCGTGAGAACGTCTTACATAATAGAGAGGTACAATGGAGTACCCATCGATACATGGGGCCAGGCTGCTTAGATAGCCTGGTGATAATATCCTTTCAGGAGGAAACAGCATGAGACGACAACGCTTGCGTGGACGAGGCCATGAGTTCGCTACACTCTTTACTGCCATCAGTTTCGGACTGTTGCTGATGCTGGTGGGGGTCGCATTCGCCGCTTGCGGCTCCACAATTACCGGCAGCGGAGGCCAACCAACGCCGACAGTAATCGCGAAGACGCAGCAATGTGGGAAGATACACACCCTGGGGCCTAACGGAAACGCCGGGCCACAACAGACGCTCCAGACTGCCGAGCAATGTTTCTTGCAGGCCTTCCAGCACTGTCAGCCTGCCACGCTTACCTACAGCCAGAGCGGCGTTGACGCCGGCGTTATTCACACCTTCAAGATCACCAATAATAACGGCACCTGTGCCGTTACAGATACTGCTCAACACTTTGTCGCTCCCAGACCACCAACGACTGCGACCACCTATACCTGCACCGACGTGAAACAGGTCGGCGGCGAAACTATCGTCTCTGCATGTGGCCAGGAAGGCTCTGTAAAGTTGCCGCCCGCCAGCTACACCAGCCCGTAATCACAGACGTGTGGCAGGGATGAGAGGCGATTCCCCAGAGGTAGGGGCGCGGTTTACAAGCCCCTACCTCTTCTTCCTCTTTTGTCCAGGGTGCATCATTCTTCCTTCACGAGGGAAGGCCATCCGGTCCAGATCACGCGGATGCGGCAAGCCGGGTCCCTATTGAGGAAGAATCTCGATGCCATGCCTGCGACACACCGCAGCAATGTCAGCTCGCGTCAGATCTGCCTGTTTGACTCTGACGACTTCATCCACATCCTCAAAGAATCGCTCAAGGCCAGCCGGTGTGGCAACACCCAGCAAACGGCCAGTCGTCTGACCGGTATTTATGAAACTGTGCGGCAGTCCCTTTGGCATATAGATAGAGTCTCCTGCCCCAAGAGTACATTCCTGCTCACCGCAGCGAAAATGAAATGTGCCTTCGATGACATACATATTCTCGTTCTCGTGGCTGTGGGTATGAGCTCGCGCCCCGCAATTTGGAGGCGCAATGATTTCATACGAGGAATAGGTGCCACCGGTATCCTCGCTGCGCATCATAATGTCGGTGCGCACACTAAAAACCTGGGCCGTTTTGCGCTCATTGGCGGTCACGACCTTGCCCGACTGTGGGGATTGTTGCATTGTCTTTCTCTTCCATTGTGGCTT
The DNA here is from genome assembly GCA_039937055.1 of Ktedonobacteraceae bacterium. Classification (GTDB taxonomy): domain Bacteria; phylum Chloroflexota; class Ktedonobacteria; order Ktedonobacterales; family Ktedonobacteraceae; genus JALYTT01. The sequence continues at coordinate 3,497 of JBDTHH010000493.1, forward strand.
TCCAATGGAGGTCCATACTCACCGTAGGTGTACACTGCAATGCCGCTTGCGAGCGCAGTAGAAGCGCGTTGGGGTTCTCAAAAAGGCTAACAAGCAGACACGCTCTCGCGAGCATGCGGACCTCCGTGACTTCAAGGCACAGTACTCCCTTGAATATGCTGTGGGTCCTGCTTGCGCGTCGAACAGTAAGCTCTCGTGGGGATGCGAGAGCCGGTCGGGCTTACCTTACCGACCAGCCTTTTTCAGCAACAAAATTATATGTTGCAAATAGGGATATGTCAAGCTCCGATCCGCGTAGGGACCCGGCTTGCCGAGTCCGCGTGGGGCCTCGCTTGCGTGGCTAGGAGGGAGGCCTCCCAGGCCCTTGGGCCTGTCACACGGACGCGGCAAGCCGAATCCCTACGCGAGAGGCGGGATCATCCGCACCTACGCGGCAAGCCGAATCGTCCAGCATCTCTTCTGGCGAGCTTCATTCGGGCAGCAGCAAGGCGAGCGCGTACTCATATGTGGTGAGGGCCTGGCTGCTATAAAGGACCATCGTGACCTGCTTCAGGCTGGTTGGCTTGCTGATATGCGCGATGATCGTGCGCAGCGCGATGGTCGCGGCCGGCGCCAGGGGATAGGCATA
>JBDTHH010000494.1:0-5186 GCA_039937055.1 Ktedonobacteraceae bacterium
AAAATGGTATAATCAATAAATAATCAAATTAGATACTCAATTGACAGATTGTATGATACGGGAGATCATATGACGGAAGGCGCTTTAGATAGTCTATCTGGAAGTGTTCTTAGCAATGAGACATTCAGCGATGATGGTCGCGTGTCTCTGGCGATAGAACGCCGAATGAACATAGTTAAAGCCGTCAACTCGCATAAAACGGCCACCGTGGCAGAAATCGCGGAATGGTTAGAGACCTCACCCGCGACGGTACGGCGGGACCTTACCTGGCTTGACGAACAGGGTTTAACACCCAGCTTTATGCCCTCTCTTCGGTACTGCTGAAAAGCGAGTAAACAGGCAAAACGGGTAAACTCCAAAGCCCTGGGGGATTCTAACGTATAATACCTACAGAGATGTCGGCTGTGTGTTTTCGCGGGAAAGCCGAGAGCCATTATTAGCGAAGGAACCTGAAATACCATGCATATTCGAGTAGGATGCGAATTCTCTTATGAGGCAAGCTGGCCTACCCCCACTGTATTACTGGTGCAACCTCACCCTGATGGGCCCCATACCATTGTGCGCGAGGAATGGAAATTCACTCCTGAGTTGCCTATGCACACCTACCATGATATATACGCCAATCGTTGCCAGCGTTTCCTGCTCCCATCCGGGATGCATACGCTGTACTACGATGCACTGGTTGAGGTGCCCGCTACCTGGGACGAGACGGCGCCCGCTGCCGCACAGATGCCTGTAGAGGAGCTCCCCGACGATGTGTTGCTCTATACGCTGGCGAGTCGCTTCTGTCTCTCGGATGTGCTTTCTAATACCGCCTGGCGGCTCTTCGGTGACACAAAACCCGGTTGGGAACGCGTACAGGCGATCTGCGATTGGGTCCATGAGACGATCCGCTTTCAATATGGCACCAGCACACCCCTCACAACAGCGGTGGATATCTATGTGCAGGGAGTGGGAGTTTGCCGGGATTTTACGCACTTAGCAGTGACATTCTGCCGCGCGCTCAATATTCCCACGCGCTATGTCTTTGGCTATATTCCAGATATCGGCGTCCCGGTTTCCGATGCGCCCATGGACTTCTGCGCCTGGATGGAGGTCTACCTGGACGGCCGCTGGTGGACCTTCGATCCGCGCAACAATACGCCGCGCATTGGGCGTGTCTTGATTGGGCGTGGGCGCGATGCCCTGGATGTCGCAATGGTAACCTCCTATGGATCACCTACGTTGAAACGCATGACGGTTTGGGCGGACGAGGCTCCGGCGAAAGGAGCCAGAACGACTTCCGCTCAAGAAGCAGATACATCTGCGAGTGAGGATTCCGTTAGCATATGAAGCATGGTTTACCAGACCTTGAGAGTGCCATTGCGGCCATCGACCTGTCTGACTACCAGACGGTGGACTGGTCGCGTGTCCAGCACAGCGCCTACCTGATTCACCAGCACCTGCGCTATGAATACCCAGGCCCCATCCAGAACCTGCAACAACGCCTGATGATTCTGCCTCCCCAGCAGCATGGTGACCAGCGCCTGGTCGATTATCGCCTGACGGTGACCAATCCTTCGGTGGAGACAACATATCGCGTGGATGATTTTGGCAATACAGAGATCACCATCTGTGTTCCCTCTGTCGAACACAGTATTGACTTTGAGGCCTGGATTCTGGTGGAGCGACTAGCCGCTGCGGGACCATATTACCTGTCCATACGCGACCTGGCTACCCCCCAATATAGCAAGCCATCGCGCTTAACTCACCCTGATGAAACCCTGTACGAAATCGCCGCTCGCTTCAAGGCCGATGGCAAACAGGAAATAGAGCTGGCCCACCAGATTAACACGTGGGTCTATCAGACGATGAGTTATGCCCATGAGGTGACCGGCATTCACACCACCGCGGCCGAGGCGCTGGCCTTAAAACAGGGGGTCTGTCAGGACTATGCCCACATTATGGTCACCCTCTGCCGCCTCTGTGCGTTGCCAGCGCGCTATGTCTCCGGGCACCTGCTAGGAGAGGGTGGTACTCATGCCTGGGTAGAGGTCCTCCTGCCAGTTGACGAAGATCCTGAGGTAGCGCTCGTTGTCCCGCTTGACCCAACGCACGGCCGACCAGCGGGGTTCAACTATGTGACCGTTGCTATGGGCAACGATTATTTTGATGTGGCCCCCATGTCAGGCACCTATTACGCTGCCTACAGTGGTCAGCTCTCTACGCGCAAACGCGTGGGGCTGGCAATGTATACGTACATGGACACTGCGCCAGATAAGGGGAACGTGCGAGTACTGGCGGATACTGCCGGTGAATTCCCAATCGAGTAGCCAGGAGGGAAAGATGGTTCCCCTCCCACTATCCTGAAATAACACATCAGCGAGAAGCTTACCCTGATACGTACTACTTAGTCAGCGTGGCTTTGAGGTTGATGGGCGTGGCCGCGAGCGCTTTGGATACGGGGCAATTTTCTTTGGCGTCACGCGCTAGCTTCTGGAAGGTCTCTTCGTCTATGCCTGGCACAACGGCCTCGGTCTCCAGGTCGATCGGGTTGATAGCGAAGCCGCCGGGTACCTGGTTGAAGTGGACGCGCGCGCTTGTATGCACTCTCGTTGGCGTGAAGCCGGCGCTTGCGAGCGCGTTCGAGAGCGCCATAGAGTAACAGCCGGCGTGCGCCGCGCCAATAAGCTCCTCGGGATTGGTGCCGACCGTCTCATCGCCCATGCGTGATTTAAATGAATAGCTGCCCTCGAAGGCGCCACTCCCCACGCGCATGCTTCCCTTCCCCTGCTGAAGATTCCCCTGCCATTCGGCGTCTGCTGTACGTGTTGGCATAATTATGTCTCCTTTTCAATCCTGGTCAATTACCTGCGGCAATGAAGATGTTCTCTTCATTGCCCCTTATTTCTTCTGTTCCCTCTATAGTATACCCAATTTCACAGGAAGTTATGCCTGCTTTATCGCAAAATCGAGATTCGTTGGTTGATCCAGGGACTGCTGGGAGGTTATGGGAACATCTTTACTGACCTCGGTGAACTGGATTTCGTTAACCCATGCCTGTCCAGGACCCTCCAATAGAAGACCAAAGGCAATATTCACGCTCTTCTCAGGCACATCGAGGACGACCTCGTAGGGCTGCCAGTCCGAGGTGCCCTGTATGGGGCGGCTCTGCATATTATCAAAACTCAGCACCTCGCGAAGAGGCCCATCAACGCGCATCCACAAGCCAGCCCAGTGCTCGATGCTCTCTGCCTTCACCATTGCAGTGAGGCGTAGCCGTTTGTTGCGGTATTCCTCGGCCCTGAACTTCTGCATGAGTGTACCGAAACCTGCCGCTTCAAGCGCTTTCGACCGCAAGTAGCCACTCGGTTTTCCTTGACACCTCACCTCATTATCGACGCCAGACTCGTAATCGCCTGGAGTGCTCCCAGCCAGCGTCCAGCCTTGCAGTTTCATCTCAGGAGGCTCTGCTTCCTCGCCTTTGGAGACACCAGGAAGTGAGATCGCGTCCCAGGAGCCTTTGAGCAAGGCCTCTCGTGCTAACTCGTGCCAACGTTCCTGGAGAGCGGGCTGCTGTTCGATCTCCAGGGTCAGGGCAGAGGACAGCAGCATCGCGGCATAGGAAGCGGGGGTACTGCCATCAAAAGTCGCGCAAAGTTCTAACGCTTTGCGCATACGAGGACTCAAGGTCACGTAGGTGCGATTCTGTATGCCCATGCTTTACTCCTTATCGTTGCTAAAGAGATGCTATATAGCAACAGTATAGTGAATGTGAAGCAGGTTGTCAAGGTGCGAAGTGTGCTGTCCGGGGTAACTTTAGCAGAGAATCAGCATATATTTGGGTAAGCCCTCGGTCTCTAAGAAACAACGCTACTGGTCGTTGCCCCACAGTTTTGTTCGACCTCGTTCTCCGCCAGAGCCTCTGGCAGGGTGAAGCAGAAGCGGCTGCCGTTCTGTGTATGGGGTGAGCTTCCGTTTCTTGTGGGTTCCATCCGTCGAGGCGTCCGTTGATCAGGCGGCTGAGCGAGTAGGATTCCAGGTGAGGCGGCGCGATCTCGCCGTTGACTCTTTGGCATCCATGATGGTACTGATTAGTGCCATCAGGTCATTGCATCCATTCATAGCATAGCTGATGAAGCTAGCTTGCGTTAGCGCGTCAAGTTGTTCAGGATAACGCGCTGAGCAGTTCGCCCTCAAAATCATTGCCGGTCGCAAGAAAGATCTTGATGATTGTGCTATCCTACTCCCGAATACACAGATTCGAACGCGTGAACAAGCCCAACAAGTATTAAACCGATACATCTTACCAGATGGACAGCAGAAGAACTCTGAAAACATCGAAAACGCCCTGAACCGGCTCTTTGAGAGAGAAGGCTGACGATGAAATTTGAAACCCTGCGCATGATGGCACAAGATTATGCTGACCGGCACAAAGAACCTCCGTCGCTTCCTGCAACGATCGATACTATGGTCTACGCCTACCAACGCATTTGCCAGGGAGAAGATCCCTGGACAGCCCTGGGGGATTTTTCCAATGCTTGGTATGGATACGCGAAGCATATCCGCCTTGACTTGATAAAAGCCCCTTTGACCCGACCGGAGCAGGAAACCGAGCAGACCCGCCATTGGGGAGCTTTTTGTGCCGCATCTGTCGAATATCTCTGCGACCTCCATCATCAAACTTGTCCCGAGTGGGTACACGATCCTCTCTATATCCTAGACACACCCTGGTGGTATACCCAACGGGCAGACGATCCAGCTATACGCGAACATACTCGGAGAACGACACCACCGCCGTTTGCCCGCCGCAATATCTTTTGCAGTAACCGACTCTATCAAAATAAATACGAGATGTACGAATGGATTCAGGAAGCCATTGTCAAGGGCATGACTGATGTGCATGAAATCCAGCGCTATGCTCGGCAGAAAGAAATGGGCCTGTATGGAGCCTAGTGAACGAGGCGATAATGGGAAAGAGAGATGAGAAGACTATCCCAAGGCTTGGAAAAGGCTGTGTCATGCCAGGTGCATTACTTGCGTTATTCCGACCACATTTGAGGCCTGTTATCCGCTGTCACTACCGGGAGAAGCAGATTTGTTGGTAGAAGTGGAGGGCGAAATCGAGGAGCATAAAGGCCTATGTCGCATCTGCTGCTGTGGGAGGTCAGAGGATGAGCCGACGTTTTCTAGTCGGCTCATCCTCT
>JBDTHH010000495.1:0-9358 GCA_039937055.1 Ktedonobacteraceae bacterium
GGGAGCAGGCAAATGATGCATCATCAAAGTAGAGAGCACCACATCGAATGTCTGATCGGGGAAGGGGAGCTGCTCAATCACCCCGGTCTGGAACTCAACAGGCAAATGGCGCCGAGCCGCTTTCGCACAGGCACGGGCGATCTGCTGGGTACCAGGGTCAATGCCTGCGATGGGGCCCGCACGGCCCACGTGGCGTGCCACTTCCAGTGCCAGCGTTCCCGTGCCGCAGCCCACATCCAGCACCTGCTCTCCGGGTTGCAGGTGGGCCAGGTTGGCGGTCCTCTACCTCAACACCCGCCACTGGCCATGGAACACGAAAGTGTCAATGAACCATCCCCTCAGGTCGTAGCGCCAGCCATCGTTCCCGATCAGTCCTTTTGTCTCTTTGGCCGGCGCCTCGTCCAACTTGCTGTGGTGGTGATGTGCGAATGAATGCATAGATCTTGCACCTTTCAGAGAAAACCTCTCTTGTGGAAGAGGGTGTGTTGACTCATGAAGCGCGTGATGCATGAAATGCGACATCCACCTCATCGCATGTGATGTGCCTTGGCGCCTCATGGATATTCCTGTTGACAAGACGACCAGCTTGAGACATATTTTCTCAAAGAGATGGTTCTGTCTGCTCTCAAGTATAGTCGGACGCGTACAGGGAAACAAGGATCAATCGGGGAGATGTGTCTCAAATGAGACAAGAAGTGCCAATTGACTCAGCAGATGAAGAATGTCCGTCTGAGACGGACACAGAAGGTATTGCGGGGGCCTTAATTGATTTGATCGAAGAGCGGAGTTTCGAGGCACTCACCGTCGGCGAATTGACCGAGCGTGCGCTGGTGAGCCGGGCCGCATTCTATCGCAATTATGAGGAAGCCATGAGTGCCTTGCTGAGTGCGGTTGGAGATCTGGGGCGAGAATATCCGCCATTGGTCTGGGTGACGTTCTTCGAGCATGTCGCCGAGTACGAACGGCTCTATCGAGCGCTGCTTGGCAGAAAGGGAAGCCCCTGGTTTGTGAGGAAGATGCGTACATCTCTGGCTGGCCTGGTCAAAGAGCGTGGGCGCCTTCCTCACGGACCGGATGCGAGCGAGCGGACCATCCACACCTTCTCCGATGAGTTTGTGCCAGACCTGGTGTCCACGATGTTTGTGGAAGCCATTACCTGGTGGCTTGAGCACACGCCCAAAGAGATCGCCACGCGCAGCGCCCTGCTTGCCTCTGCCCTCTTCAAGGAAGTAAGCACCTGGCAATGATGGCTTGTGCGCGGCGCTCATCGGGCCAAGGTGCTCGTTTCTTGTGAGCATCAAGCTGTTTCCGTTCTCTCTTGACTCCTTGACCAGCGCTCTAGAGACTGCAAGCAGGAAAGCGTCAAAGAGGGAAGCTCTCTCCCGCTAGGCAGTGGAAAAACACATTCTCTGTCTTGAAGACGAGCCGACTCGTATCTAGAACCGTGTTGTGCTCTCCTCCCATGCCGTTTGCCCTTGCACCACTCCCATGAAAGGCAAGGGGCCAGGTCGCCATTGCACGTCAAGAAAACCTGCATTCTTTAAGAGGGGGGGAAGGTCCTCAACCCCCACCTATAAGGTTGGATGGGGAAAGAAGCGATGACTGGAACGCAGAGCATCGACAATCAGCACTCTTCTCCCTGGTGTGAGCACCCGGTGCATCTCCACCAGCGCCTGCTCTTTGAGAGGTGCGGGGAAATGGTGAAAGGCCAGGCTGGAGATGACGGCATCAAAGGTGTGCTCTGCAAAAGATAGCGCCTCGACAGGCGCTACACGAAAATCTACTGCGCTCCCTAGTCGTATCGCCTTCTGACGTGCGCGGGTAATCATTTCAGGGGCCGCATCGATTCCTACGACCGTTCCCCTTGGCCCGACCTGTTTCTCTAGCGCAAGTGTCAGCGAGGCGTTGGTGGCATTGCTGCTTGAGAAACGCTATGATAGGATTACCATCCAGGACATCCTCGACCGCGCAGATGTTGGGAGGTCAACCTTCTATGAGCACTATTGGGACAAAGAAGATCTGCTGACCAGCCAGGCGGAATGGCTCATCGAGTCACTGGGTAGCCAGTTCGAGGCGTCTGCCATTCCTCATGTACCAGAGGCATCGGATTGGCTCCCGAGTCTCGCATTATTCGAGTATATCTCTGAGCACTATCCTCTCTAGTTGCAGTGGTGGCTCGAAACCGACATGAGATGGTCTCCGGAGGGTATGGAGATCCTCTTTCGTCAACTCATGCTGCCAGGGGTGCGTCACCTTCTTGAGGGAAAGATGTCAGGAGCATAACCTGTCCCCCTTATCAGGCGTCGCTTCTTCTTTTCCTATCAGAGGAGTTACTCATAAAGGAGCACAATGAAGGTCATTTCATCACCACGTGCCGTGCCAATCATGGCCATTGCCGCCCATCCTGATGATATCGAGAGCTGGTGCGCGGGAACACTGGCACAGGCCATCGATCAGGGAGCCATGGTTCGCCTGCTTCTGGTGACATCAGGAGAGCATGGGTCTTCTGATCTGTAAAGGCAGGCACACGAGATCGCGGCGCAGCGAGAAGACGAGGCCCGAAAGGCGGCAGCCATCCTTGGTATTGCAGAGATTGTGTTTCTACGCTATCCCGATGGGGATGTAGAGAATACCCATGCGCTCCGAGCGAACGTGGTGGAATGGATTCGTCGCTGGCAGCCATCTCTCTTGTTCACCCACGATCCAGAACATCCCTCTCCTGCCTATTTCTGCCATCGAGATCAACGGATCGTCGGTCTCGCGGCCCTTGATGCCGTCTATCCGTTGGCCCGTGATCACCTGGCGTTTGCCGAGCAGGGGCAGACAGGCCTGAGCCACACAAGGTTGGCGACGTCTGGCTTTTTGCCAGTAGCAACGCCGATACCTACGTGGATATTATCGCTGGATTTGGGCGGAAACTGCGTTCAGTGTCCATCGGGAAGGGTGCCAACCTCGCGCTTGTATCTGGTGGAGTGCTTGTGGATTGCTTTCCACGGCACATCCCAGGCGGATCGGGGCCACATAGGGCATCTTCAGTCCTTATCTCGTGATCAGCCTGGTTCCCACATGCATCAGCGTCAAGAGAAAAAAGCCGAGCGCTGTGAGACTATGTACCAGGCGTGCCCTGGGAGGCACGCGCTTGTGTCTGATCGCGAATTCTACCCACACGCCGAGTCCCACTAGAAAGGCGAGAATACTCCATGCCAGAAGTCCGGTGAGCACCGCCGGTTGGGTCAGGGTTGCGGTGACGGAGAGCGTCAAGAGCAGGGGAATATACAGCAGCGCATGAAGGGTCACGATGGCGAGCACCGCCCAGCCAAAGAGCTGATGATACTGGCGTAAAAAAAGCAGCAGCAGGCGGGATACCGTGCTGAACCAGCGCCTGCTGCGTCTCTTCATCCAGACATACCAGCCACGCGCTGTCCATTGACCACATGCATACAAGGCTGCCACCATCGAGACCAGACCCGCCATAGAGCCGCCTTTTGCCAGGATGGCTGGAAGAGGAATGGGTCTGCCATGGCTCTGGTCGCCGAGAATGGTTCCGATGCTGTAGATGAGCAGCAGCCCGCCGATGCTGATGATCACCCAGGAGGAGGGAAGTCGCACCAGGCGTATCCCACTAAAGACGACCAGCAGGAGAATGCCAGCAAGCAGGGTAATCGCCAGAAAGTCGGGGAGCGTCCCCAGGAATTGTGCTACAAGAGAGGTCTTCATCGTCATGTCGTCTGATCCTCTTTTCTCTTGTTTGTGCTGCCCTGTCCTCATGCTGCTCTTCTCGGCCGGCATGCGTCTGGTAATGCTCCACCCAGAAGGGTTCAACGTCATCGGCAGCCTCTTGTGCTACTATAGACCGACGGCCGTGAAGAACTGATCAAGAGAGGATGAAGATCCTGTGTGGTGTGTGAGCCCATTCTTCATAAGAACTTCATCAGTGATGCGGTATACTCACAAGGACAGAAGCACACTGATTGCTGGTCCTGGTACCATGTACCAGAGTGAGGGGAAATGCCGATGAAACGCACGATCCTGGTGGTCGATGACGACGAAAAGCTGGTGGATGTCATTCGCCTGTACCTGCAACGAGAGGCCTACCAGGTCCTTATCGCCTACGATGGGTTGAGTGCGCTCTCGCTGGCGCGCCAGCAGCACCCCGATTTGATCATCCTCGACTGGCTGCTCCCACACCTGGATGGACTCGATCTCTGCCGTATTCTCCGCGCGGAGACCAGCGTCCCCATTATCCTGCTGACTGCCAGATCAACGGAAGAAGACACATTGCTGGGCCTCAATCAGGGGGCCGATGACTATGTCACCAAACCCTTTCGCCCTCGTGAGTTAGTCGCTCGTGTGCAAGCAGTTCTGCACCGGACCGCTCATGAGAAGGAGAAAACCTCTCCCCAATTGCACGCCGGCGAACTCGTTCTCGATCTCCTAGCTCATGAGGCCTGGCTCCAGGGCAGACGAGTTACGCTAACGCCGACAGAATTTACCCTCATGGCCACCTTGATGCGTGAGCCTGGTCGGGCATTTCGGCGAGAAGAACTGGTCCGGCTCGTGTTCGGGAGCAGCTATGAGGGGCTAGAACGCACCATTGATGTGCATCTCATGAATGTGCGCAAGAAGATTGAGAGCCATCCAGAGACGCCACAGTATGTACATACGGTCTATGGTGTGGGCTATAAGTTTCAGCAGGAGAATCGGCATGGATCAGTCTAATCGCATCTGGACCTCTCTGAGAGAGGCAGGGTACGCCACACTCCTTCGAAGATATGGACATCATTAACCATCTGTTTTCCCCAGCCAGCTTGTTCTGGCGGATATTGCTGCTCTTTCTGCTGGTCGTCCTGGTGGCGGTGACCACCATGGGGGTCTCTGCACAGTGGCTCTCTGAGCATGAACGCCCCAGCTTCCTCACGTATAACAACACACAACGAGGGAATGCCGAGACGCTCGCGCGAGCCCTGGAGGCGGCAGATGATCAGCATAACACACCAGTCCGGGTGCAAACCCTGGTAGAGCGACAGGCGCGAGCCTTCGCCGTCCAGATCCTGCTGGTGGATCAGCATGGACAAATAAGTGCTGACTCACTGCGTTCATGGCTGGGACGCACGCTTTTCCCCTCGAAGACGCTTCCTGCGACCATCCCTGCTCTCGCCCCTATCCTGCACTGTTCCGATCTGTTCGCCCGCTCCGATGCACCCATGTTGCTGGCCTACTGGGGAACGATCCCCCCCTGTTCCGAGCCATTTACAATCCTTTCTCTGGGAGGCACCGTGGCTACTCAGCCGCTCGGCGTCGCCGGGCGGGTGCTCTTTTCTTCGGACCGGGTGATCCTTGCATCTGCGAATGATATCCTCTTGCTGGCGATGCTGATAGGCGGCATGACCGCCTTGCTCCTGGCAGTGATCTTCTCGTTGACGATGATCCTGCCCCTCAAAGCACTCACCAGGGTGGCCTATCGAATGCAGCAGGGCGATTGGAGTCAGCGCGTGACGATCAGGATGGGGGGGGAACTGGCGTTGCTGGGCCGCGCATTGACGACGATGGCTGAGAGTCTGGAACGGGCCGAGCACCTGCGCCGTCAGATGGTGAGCGATATTGCCCATGAACTGCGTACCCCCCTCACCACCATCCAGGCCTCTCTGGATGCCTGTGAGGATGGGGTGCTGGAGCCAGGTCCGGCCATCATCCTCTCGCTCCAGGAAGAAGCCATGCTCCTGGGGCGCCTCGTGGCAGACTTACAGGAATTGAGCGTCGCCGAAGCTGGGCACCTGAAGTTGGACTGTACGTCCCTTGCCCTGGAACGCTGCCTCCATGTCGCAATGCAGGGTGTGCACGCAGGAGCGCAAGAGAGGCACATCACCCTCGCTGTCGAGGTGCCTGCTGGTCTCCCATGGGTCACGGCAGATGCCGGGCGTGTGGGGCAGATTCTGCGCAATCTGCTGACGAATGCGCTGACACATACGCCTGCTGGCGGAACGATTACTGTGAGCGCTGTATGTCTGGACCGGGAGGTCGAGGTATGTATCAAGGACACGGGAAGCGGGATCGCCCCAGAGCATGTGCCGTATCTCTTTGAGCGCTTTTATCGCGCGGACGGCTCGCGCAGTCGCAAAACAGGAGGGACAGGGCTTGGTTTAGCGATTGTGAAACAACTCGTGCAAGCCCATAGCGGTCATATTCGGGTTGAAAGCACACCGGGTCAGGGAACCAGCTTTCTCTTTACCTTGCCCATCGAATGAAGAACTGGCAAACTCATGCCTTTAGCAAGGTGCGCTCTATGATAGAATGTCTCCATGAAGAGCAAAAGAGACAGTTTTGATGCATGGCGGTGCGATTGGACGCGCCGCGACGTGCTGGCGGCAGGGGGCATAGCCCTCCTGGGGTTGGCAGGGTGCGAAACGAGCGGCGTCTCTCCCGCGCCCTCTGCGACCAGCCAATCGGTAACCTCTCCTTCTCCTGCGATTAGCACACCGGGCTCCTCGCCTACCCACGCCTCTGCGTCGCCGGTGACACTGGCCTTTACCGGCGATGTGATGTTTGGGCGCACGGTGAACACCCATATGCTGGCCACCGCGGCTCATGATCTGTACCCATTTACGTACACGGCAGAGTTTCTACGCGGCTTCGATCTGACGGTTGGCAACCTGGAGTGCGTCATCTCCCGGCAGGGAACGCCGGTCCCCAAGACCTACACCTTTCGGGGTGACCCGCGCGCCTATGAGCGTCTGCTCACTGCCGGATTTGACCTGGTATCCGTCGCCAACAACCACAGCGGCGATTACGGGAAGGCTGCCTTTCTCGATGAGTTCTCCACACTCCCAATTCACGGCATCACGCCCATCGGAGGCGGCCATAACAAGCGGCAGGCACATACACCTATCGTGAAAACCGTGCGCGGGACTACCATCACCTTTCTGGCTTATGATGAGATTGTGCCCCTCTCCTTCGCAGCCACCGCGACCACGCCTGGTCACGCCTGGCTCAATGAGACTGATCTACGCTCTGATATCGTGCAGGCGCGCTCGATAGCCGATTTCGTGATCATTTTTGTGCATTGGGGCACCGAATATGTGACCAGCATGAACGCCCACCAGCGTGCCCTCGCTCAGGTTGCCATTGACGCGGGCGCTGATCTCGTGGTAGGAGCGCATCCTCATGTCATCGAGCCGCACGAATTCTATAAAGGCAAGCTCATCGTCTATAGTCTGGGGAATTTTGTCTTCGATAACATGTATGAAGAGGTGGTCCGCCGGGGGAACATTCTGACCGTGAGCATCCAGAAACAGCAGCTTCTCACCTGGAAACTGCTGCCTACACGCATCGGCGAGTGGGGCGAACCCTCGTTGCTCCAACAATAAGAAAAGAACGGGGGCAAATGGGCCTCAAGCCTTTTGCCCCCGTTCTTTTATGTGTAGTTCATTGCATAGCGCTACCGCTTACTGTATCGGGTTGACGATAGTCAGAGACGTGGAATACTGCTGGGATGAACAGGTACCATGGCCCGACCGAGAACCCACGTTCCTTCACCATACCCCACTGGTCCGTCAGACCCTGCCCCACAGCCGTATTAAGCATCTGCAGGTGATCGTAGAGCCAGATGTTGGTGAGATGGTAAGCGTGCCCTGGGTCCATCGCTTGCAGGTACTGCTCCAGGTAGCCGTTCTGAGCCAGTTGGAGATCCGCCTTGACCAACACAGGAATGGGGCCGAAATCCCCTTTGAGCGTGTCGATCTTGGAGAAATCAGGGCTGGGTATACCCGAACTCATCGTGTCGCCGCTCGATGGCGTGATGGTACCGGGTGCCTTGTTGTAGTTGGTGGCCCACTTTTGCTGCTCTGTGGCGCTCGCTCCATCATAGGTCCCAATCGCCGGACCGATCTCATGCGGTGGGATACTTGTAGGTAGTTGGGAGATGGTGTATTATGGTGAAATACGAGCAGAAGAGATGATCGCAGGGCTGATTGTCCTGCGATCATCTCTTCTGCTACTTATTAACCGCAATAGGAAGTTTCATTCCTGCTTCGTAATGTCCCGGTAAGTGGCAAGCAAACTCGAAATTTTGCCCTGAAGTAGACGAAGCAAAGGTATAATCGAGCGTCTTCGTTTCACCGGGGGCTATTGTATCTATCATGGTCAGGGCCATCTTATGCATATTGTCCATTGACATGCCTGACATATTCATTCCCATCGGCATAATCATGAATTCATGCACGGCCTGACCATTATTGGTAACAGTAAAATGGTACATCGTTCCTGGAGAAAAGGTGGTCACGGAAGACGCGATTTTGAAATCAGATTCCGTGATCTGAACGTGTTGGGGACCTGATGATCCATTGCTGCCTCCACAGGCAGCGAGCATCAAGGTGAACGAAAGCAGGAACAATCCAAAAACGAAACGGTATTTCACAAAGAGCCTCCTTGCATTAACAAATAAGCTGATATGCTCAAAGGCCAACTACATCAGCTATCAGTACGAAACCTGCTCAGGCCCATAGTAAGATTCTAGAAACAGGGTCGGTGTTACAGGAACTCTCGTTCATTGAAAGAGAATGGACTGTATCTCATTGTACACAAAGAGCCATTCCCTCTCTACTATAGCAGGTAAAATTTACCATGGCAAATTCTAGAGATCTCATGATATCCTCTCCCTGCTTTAGCAAGATGCGGCGGCTTTCTCCCATCGCGTTGAGGAGCGCCGGTCAGGTCCATATGACCGTCACCATGGCCATCGCGTTTCCTACCACCCCAAGCGACTTGAACGAGACGCCTGTTTGCGTTGCCTTGAGGCCGAGGGTTTGCATGAGTGAAATGGAACCCTCCCCTGTCTGGAAGGTGCTGGTGTCAGCAATGGCCTGCATGGTCCCGTGGGTATCGAGGTGCGCCACCGCTTTCTCCCTGGGTCCTAAAGCAACGATCCCCATGAGCTTTGCACCTCGCGCCTCATAGATAATGAGGGTGTGCGTACTGCGTGGCACCTGCGCTTGATCTCGGGGCGAGGTGATGGTCGGAGCCTGTGGAACCGTGAATGCCAGCGTTGCGGAGACTCCACCTGCGCTATATGTACAGCGAAAAGTTCTTCCTTCTATTGTGCTGGTCGGTGCCGCGACGATTTGAAAGGATGCGACCTGATTGTGGAGCGGCACATTCGCTCCGTTACAGAGCAGGTGTTCGCTCCCTATGAACTGCACAAAACGCCCGTGTGACGTGAATGAGAGACCAATGCTCGTTGTCTCGCGGGTCGCACGCTCGTAGCCACCCATCGTCACATTGAAGAATGCCTCGAGTTGACCGGGGGAGGGGTCACGCATACTCACTGGGGCAGCCGCTACGCTGTCTGGCTGCGAATTTCCTG